>CABRZY010000032.1 GCA_902475475.1 uncultured Collinsella sp. | reverse complement strand
ATGGGTCCGCAGGGGACCGGCGGCCTGGCCGTGGCGGAGGGCGTCGATGTGGCGCCCTGGGCCATGGGCGGCACGGGCGTGCACAGCTTCGATGCACTGCAGCCGCTTGAGTGGCCCACGCGCCTTGAGGCGGGCACGCTCAACGGTCACGGCATCGCGGGACTTTCCGCAGGTCTCGACTTTATTGAGGCACAAGGCGGGGTCGAGGAGATTGCTGCCCACGAGCGTGCGCTCGCTGATCGCTTCCTTGCCGGTGTGCGCAAGATTCCGGGGATTAAACTCTACGGTGCCTTTGACCAGCCGACGCGCTCTGCGATTGTGTCGCTCAACGTAGCCGATATCGATTCGGCCGAGATCTCGGACGCACTCATGCAAGGGTGGGGGATTGCGACGCGCCCCGGTGCCCATTGCGCTCCGCTCATGCACCGCGCGCTGGGGACCGAGCGCCAAGGTGTCGTTCGCTTCTCGTTTGGCTATTTCAACACGGACGAGGAAGTCGACACCGCGATTGACGCTTTGCGCGATTTAGCCTGCTAAAGCTGCTAGACCGTTTATACTTGCGGGACGGGTGTTTTTGCCCGTCCCATTTTTTTCGACTCGAAAGGTGTGTCTATGGCCTCATCCGCCCCGCGCGGTCTGCGCTCCGATCATGTCGTCACCGTCGGCATCGCCCTATTCTCGATGCTCTTTGGCGCCGGCAACCTCATTATTCCGCCACTGCTGGCGCTGCAGGCAGGTTCTGCCACGCCGGTCGCCATGCTCGGCTTTCTCATCGCCGCCATCGGCCTGCCCGTCATGGGCTTTATCGCTGTGGCGCTTGCTGGAACGGCGCGCGAGCTTGCCGGCCGCGTGCACCCCAAGTTCGGTGAGTTCTTTGTTGCGGCGGTGTATCTGGCTATCGGCCCGTGCCTGGCCATTCCGCGTACGAGCTCCACGGCCTTCGAGATGCTGGTGCCCTTGCTGCCTCAGGGCGTCTCGCTTGGCACGGCTCGCCTGGTGTTTGCCGTCGGTTTCTTTGTCGTCGCGTTTGCACTCACGCTGCGCCCGGGCGTTATCACACGCGTGCTCGGTCGTATTACGGGCCCCGCGCTCATCGTGCTCATCGTGCTGGTCGTGGGCGCTGCCGTGATCTCGCCGCTGGGTCCCGCTGCCGCGCCGCAGGCTCCCTACAATGCCGGTGCTGCCGTGCAGGGCTTTTTGACCGGCTACCAGACCATGGACTTGCTCGCGTCGCTCGCCTTTGGCATTATCATCGCCGAGACCATCCATGAGCTGGGCGTTACCGACGATAAGCGCGTGGCCTTTGAGATCTCGCGCTCCGGTGTGATCGCCGGCGTGCTCATGGCCATCATCTACTGTGGCCTGGCGCTTGCCGGCATGCAGCTCGGCACGGTTATGCCCGATGCCACCAATGGCGCCGCCATCCTTGCCCGCTCTGCCTCCATGCACTTTGGCCTTGTCGGCACGGTCGTGGTCTTTGCGATCTTTTTCCTCGCCTGCATGAACGTGTGCATCGGTCTTATTAGCTGCTGCTCGCGGTACTTCTGCGAGACGTATGTGGTTGAAGGGGGAGCGGAGGCTTCCGAGGAGGCCATGCGCCGCCCCTTTGCGATGCTTGCCTTTGTGTTCGCGGCGTTTTCGTGCGTGCTCTCCAACGTGGGCCTCGACGTGATCCTTATGTTCTCGGTGCCTATGCTCAATGCCCTGTATCCCGTTGCCATTGTGCTGGTGCTTATGGGCCTGATGCACGGCTTTTGCGACGCGCATCCGCAGGTTTGGGTTTGGGTCGGCGGCGTGGTCGCGGTGCAGAGCGTGATCACCTCGGTCCGCGACGCGTTCTTTACTGGTGCGTGGCTGCCGTTCGATGCGTTGCCGCTGGCAGATATCGGTGCTGCGTGGGCACCGGTTGCTGTGGCGGCGTTTGTGATCGGTCTGGTTCATAGCCAGTTTGTCACACATTTGAGGAGCTAGGGTATCGTCGCTTGCACAGGCGGGAAGTCTCCCCTATAATTTCCTTCGCTTTGGGACACGCAAGGTTTATGCCTTAGCTGCTCAACACCTTCGGGACGTGGCGCAGTTTGGTAGCGCGCCTGCTTTGGGAGCAGGATGTCGCAGGTTCAAATCCTGTCGTCCCGACCATATCTTGCGGGCGTAGTTCAATGGTAGAACCCCAGCCTTCCAAGCTGATGACGCGGGTTCGATTCCCGTCGCCCGCTCCATAGGATATCTTTAACGGCTCTGGTTCCATTTGGTGCCAGAGCCGTTTTCATATACATGCCGGGGACCCCACATCCCCTCCTAAGTTGCGGTGAAATACGGACTGTTTTTCGGCTTTTATGGCCCATGTAGTCCGTATTTCACCGCAACTATTTGTAAGGTTGGATTTTGATGCCGTTGGGAGGATCGTAGCGACCGTCTACCGAGAGTGGAAATATTTTTTGAAGCTCTGACCTGCGACGTCAAGCTTTTGGTCAGCTTTTGGCAAGGCCTGCGGACGGAAGCATGCGATAGCGTAATGGTATTCTCTCCGCCGTGATGGTTATGGGGTTGGCCATGCTCGATAAAGGCAAACATTTTCCGCAGTCCTATGCAAGGATGCTATTCTCGGCCGTTGGAATTCATCAAGATGGACAGCTGCTTATAACAATTGATCCTTGGGATGAACGCCGTGCGCGCGAGCTTATGCAGGAAGAGCTCATGCTTCGTCTTTACAACCATGTGTATGCGGATCCGGTCTATTGGAATAATCTTGGGGTTGAAGATCGTATCTTTCAGCTGGCATCCGCTATTGCGGTCGTTGAACCGGATGCTGTGTTTTGCGGAGCGACAGCAGCGCTGCTCTACGGCATCGGCTCGGCGTATACGCTTCTGGATAAAGTGCAAGTGCTGCTGCCACGGTCTACAAGGCGTGATACGTATGAGTTCGTTGAATACAAGCGCTGGCGCCCGGGCGAAGTGTGGCGGCTTGGTCTGTTTACACTGACGGATCCGTGTCGAACGGTTGTTGATATCGCGCGATCGAGCGCCTTTCGCTATGCGCTGGGTTATGTCGATGGCTTGGCCCGTGAGTACGATGTCGAACGCGAAGAGCTGCGAGCATATGCGCAGGCAAATTGTCGAGGGCTGCATGGCATCGCGCGTGCTTTTGACGTTTTTGAGTATATGGACGGCAGGTCAGACAATGGCGGCGAGTCTGAGGCGAGAGCAGCGATGATTCTCGCTGGGGTTGCCGCGCCCGAGCTTCAAGTTGAGATAACGCGACCGGGAAACGCTGGCTATTATCTAGCAGATTATGGCTGGCAGATGCCAGACGGCTCATGGACGCTGGCAGAGCTGCATGGGCTAGGCAAGTTTGAAGACGAGGCTCAAAATGATCCAGAGCGGGCGGCGGCAAAAACGTATCGAGCGGCCCTCATGCGCGACGCGAACCTTCGCGCCATGGGCCACAACGTCATTCATTTCAAACTCTCGGACACCTACGACGTAGAATCGTTCGGTGCCATGATGCGCGGTTACAGCATTCCGACAATAAAACCCTACGCCGACTCCCGATAGCGAAATCGTTCGCGGTCCACCTTCAATAAGTTGCGGTGAAATACGGACTGTTGTGGCCTTTAAAGGCATAAATCAGTCCGTATTTCACCGCAACTTAGGTGGGGATGGGTTTATCTGCGGGGGCGGTGGCGGAGCTTGTCGATGGTGGAGTCGGTGCTTCGGCTGCGGGCTTCGGCGGCGCGGTCGCGGGCGTCGGCGGCGGTTTGGCGCTGGCGGCGGTAATCGATCATGCCTTGAATAATGGGCTTGCCAAAGCTCACGACATCATCGTTGTAGATGGCAGTTCGGGCTGCGAGGAGGCAGTCGGTAAAGTCCATATGGGTCTTGCCAAAGAGTTTGACGGCAAGGGCGACAACGGTGGGCTCGTCGACCATGACGTCATCGAGCAGCCTTCTCATGGCCGTAGCAATCTCAGCGCGGGGAACCTTATAGACGTCGCGCAGCGTGACCACGACGCGCGTGATGATCTCGGGGTAGACGCGAGCGATGCGCGTGGCGATGACCTTGGCGGCGCGCGGTGACAGAACTTCGTCGTCGTTGAGCAGGTAGCGTAGGATGACGGTCTCGTCGATGATGGTGCTACTCATGGATATCTACTTCCTCGGGACCCAAAATCGAATCGTCGCTTTCCGTGGCAAGGTATTCAATCCAGGCATTGCGCTCCTCGGCGCGGCGATTGGGATCTCCGTATGCTTTGAGCGATCCATAGGCGGCGGTGCCGTCCTTTGAGCGCACGGCGACCGGCTGAAAGGGAAGCTTGCGCATCAAAATGCTCTGCGCGACAAAAAGGCGGACAGCCTCGGCGAGCGATGTGCCCATGGCGTCGTAGAGATGCTCGGCATGCTGCTTGTCTTCCTCGCGAATGCGCACCTGCAGGATGGCTCGTTTTTGAGTCGATGACATTACTGGCCTCCCTTAATGAGCGTGCAATATGAATAGTCATATACAGCAACGGCTAATAATAGCCAATCTCACAACCACTACTTTATTGCACTAGAGTAATTGAGTGTAAACGATATTACAAACGTACTACATCCTTCAGAAATGAGCGTGAAATCTTTCTTGGGCGTACGCATGTAATACACTCGCCTTTATAGCTTCTAGAGAATAATTCCAACCTGCCAAAACCCCTGCAATACACCCGTATTGCAGGGCCTATGCTCAAGTTTGCCCCCTGCAACTGCGTATATTTAACCTGTATATCGTTGGAGAAACTCTACCGAGTGCATGTTTCGCCGCATGCATTCGATACGTCGATGCCAGGCCACGGGCGGCTTGGGTCAATGTCGACAGGGTCTCTCCGACAAGGGATTCAGGAGGGAGTGAACAACATGGGTAATAAGCGAGTCGTAGCCGATTCTTCGCGCTGCATTGGGTGTCAAACCTGCATGGCGGCGTGTATCGAGGCGCACGACATCCCCGGTAACATCGCCGCGCCGCGCCTGCGCGTGACGCGTACGTACGAGATCTCCGCACCGGTGGCTTGCCATCACTGCGAGGATGCCCCGTGCGCGAAGGCCTGTCCTACGGGCGCCTTGTTCTTTGATCCAAAGAACCATCGCATCGGCGTCAACGAGGACAACTGCATCGGCTGCAAGAGCTGCGTCATGGCATGCCCCTTTGGCGCCGTGAGCGTGGCGACCACGCAGATCCCCGTCTTGATGGGTGACGTTCGCGTGGGTTCGCAGACTAAGAGCTTCGTGCTCAAGTGCGACCTGTGCGTGGACCGTCCCGGCGGTCCGGCGTGTGCCGAGGCGTGCCCGACCAAGGGCCTCACCCTGGTAGACGAGGAGCGCCTGGCGGAGCTGACTGCCGAGCGTGCCCGCGCCACCATCGAAAACGAGGCGTAGGCGGGCGGCCATACAAGCCCAACGATTGTCAAATAAGTACCGATTAATCGGTAGCAGAGAAAGGAAGGAGGGTGTCATGGAGAAGCATAAAGTGATCTGCCCGTATTGCGGCGCCGGTTGCCAGTTTAACCTCTTGGTCCAAAACGGCCAGGTCGTGGGTACCGAACCGCTCAACGGCATCACCAATCAGGGCGAGCTGTGCCTTAAGGGCATGAGCGGCTACGACTTCATCAACGACACCAAGATCTTGACTCCTCGCGTACTGCACCCGATGATCCGCCGCACTAAGGGCGCGGATCTTGAGCGCGTAAGCTGGGACGAGGCACTGGATTTCACCGCATCTAAGATGCAGGCCATAATTGACGAATATGGTCCTAACGCTGTCATGACCACCGGCTCTTCGCGAGGCGGCGGCAATGAGGCGAACTACGTTATGCAGAAGTTTACGCGTGCGTGCATCGGCACCCACAGCGTGGACAACTGCGCCCGTACTTGACACGGCCCTACTGTCCTCGGTCTGATGGACACGGTTGGTTCAGGTTGCATGTCATGCTCCATCCCCGGTATGGAGGATGCGGGCTGCATTTTCCTCTTCGGCTATAACCCTGCCGATTCGCACCCCATCGTCGCAAGGCGTATCGTGCGAGCCAAAGAAAAGGGTTGCAAGATCATCGTCGCCGATCCGCGCCATATCGAAACCGCGCGTATCGCCGATCTCTACCTTCCGATCAAGAATGGTTGCAACGTCGCGTTCCTCAACGCCTTTGCCAACTGCTTGGTCAACGATGGCCTCTACGACAAGGAATTCGTCGCCGAGCACACGAACGGCTTTGACGAGTGGTGGGAGACCATCAAGAACTACACTCCCGAATCCGTACAGGACATCACGGGTGTCGAGCCCGCGTTGATCCACCAAGCTGCCGAGATGTACGCCACGGCGAAGCCCTCTGCCATCATTGGCTGGGGCATGGGCGTATGCCAGCAGAAGCAGAACCTGAAGACGGTGCACACCATCGCCTCCATCGCCTGCGTTGCCGGCCAGATCGGCAAACCCAATTCCGGTCTCGCGCCCGTGCGTGGCCAGAATAACGTCCAGGGCTCCTGTGATATGGGCATGCTGCCCAACCTGTACCCTGGCTACCAGAAGGTCACCGACCCGGCAGTGCGTTCCAAGTTTGCCAAGGCTTGGGGCGTGCCCGAGGAAAAGCTCCCGCTCGAGGAGGGCTACAAGCTCACCGACCTGGGCCACCTGGTCGACGAGGGCAAGGTGCACTGCTTCTACAACTACGGCGAGGACCCGGTGCAGACCGAGCCCGATTCGGCCGGAATGCGCAAGACGCTCTCCGAGCTGGATCTGTTCATTTGCCAGGACATCTTTATGACGCAGACGACCATGCTCGCCGACGTCATCCTACCTGCCACCTCTTGGGGCGAGCACGAGGGTGTCTTTACCGCATCCGACCGTAGCTTCCAGCACTTTGACGCGGCTGTTCCGCCCAAGGGCGAGTGCCGTCACGACTGGGAGATCTTCGCGGATCTGTCTACGCGCATGGGTTACCCCATGCACTACGACAACACCGAGCAGATCTGGAACGAGTGCATTAGCCTGTGCCCCAACTTTGTGGGCGCGACCTACGAGAAGATGGCTCCCGAGGGCGGCTACGCCCAGTGGCCCGTCAAGAGCACCGATGTGAACGACCACGGTACGCCCGACATGTTCGCTGGTGGCAAGTTCACCACCAAGGACGGCCGCGCCAACCTGATGGCGCACGACTGGGAGGCGCCCTCCGAGCTTCCCGACGATGAGTACCCGCTCATCCTGTGCACCGTCCGCGAGGTCGGCCACTACAGCTGCCGCTCGATGACCGGCAACTGCAAGACGCTGGCGCTGCTTGCCGACGAGCCCGGCTTTGTCCGCATGAATCCCGCGGACGCCCAGGCGCGCGGCATCAAGAACGGCGACATCGTCTCGATTCACAGCCGCCGCGGCCAGGTATACAGCCGCGCCGACGTGAGCGATCGCATCAACAAGGGCACGGTCTACATGACCTACCAGTGGTGGATCGGCAAGTGCAACGAGCTGACCATGCACAAGGTCGACCCGGTCTCGCATACGCCCGAGGACAAGTTCTCCGCCTGCCAGGTCGACGCTATCGCTGACCAGGTCTGGGCTGAGGGCGAGGTGGAGCGTCAGTACACCGAGCTCAAGCAGGCTCTGGTGGACGCCGCCGCTCCCCAGGACGTTGAGCCCGGCGCCGCCAAGTTCGACGACGAGACGCACGTGAACCAAATCGTGTAGTCCCGTTCTCGTTGGCTATTTGGGCCGGGCGTCCCGTACGTTCGGGATCCCGGCCCGTTATTTTGAAAGGAAGTGGGGATGAACCGCTTCATCGACATCAACCCGGAGAGGTGCATCGGCTGCGGAACATGTCAGTCCGCCTGTGCCGACGCCCACCGGATGCAGGGTCTTCAGGATACGCCGCGCCTGGCGCTCGTGAAGACCGGCGGTATTTCGGCCGCCCTTGCCTGCCACCATTGCGAGGGTGCCCCCTGCGCCGAGGTTTGCCCGGTGAATGCCATCGAGCACGATGGCGATCGCATCCACGTCAAGGAGCAGGAGTGCATCGGGTGCAGGCTGTGCGCCATCGCGTGCCCCTTCGGAGCCATCCATCCCGATGGCACGTCTATCGCCGGTGTCGCAGGCATGTGCGACCCGACGCCTTCGTATCCTAAGTCCCTGAGCAGCCTGCTTACGTGGGCTCCTGGCCAGTACACCTGCGCTATCAAGTGCGACCTGTGCGCCTTCGATCCGGACGGCCCGCATTGTGTGGCGGCGTGTCCCACCAAGGCGCTGACCGTCATGGGCGGCGCGGCCGATCGCGAGCTCGACGAGGCCAAGCGCCTGCGTTCGATCGAAAACGGTCCGGTCGTCGACGTTACCGCTGTGGCCCAGGGCCTGTCCGAGAAAGCAGAAGGGAGCGTAAACAATGGATAGCATGACGCTGTTTATCGCATCGCTTGCCGTCTCGTGCATCGGTGCGCTCGCCTCGGTTCTGCTGATCAAGGCCGATAACGCCGCCAAGACCGCCGGCTGCCTGATCGGCGCCGTCGCGGCCGTGCTGTCGTTCATCGCGGGCCTCGAGGCCGTGCTTGGCGACGTTTCGTCCCTCAACACGGTCTTCTTTTTCCCGTTCGCCCGTCTCGAGCTCTTGCTCAACGGCCTTGCGGGCCTGATCGTGGTCCTCATCTCAATCCTCGCCTTTGCGGGCTTCATCTACGGTCTGTCCTACTTCGATGAGTACCCGGGCAAGGTCGGGCGCGCCGGTTTCTTCATGAACACCTTCGTCGCCTCGATGATGCTCGTCATCACCGCCGACAACGTGTTCTGGTTCCTGGTCGCCTTTGAGCTCATGTCCCTTACGAGCTACTTCCTTGTCGTTATCGAGGAGAACAAGAACTCCATTAGGGGCGGTTGGCTCTACTTCGTCATCGCGCACGTGGGCTTTGTCCTTATCATGGCGAGCTTCCTGCTCATGACCAACGGCGTGGGCGGTTCCTTCAGCTTCAGTGATTTCCGTACGCATGACTTTGGACCCGCCGTCTCCTCCGCGTGCTTCGTCCTCGCGTTCTTCGGATTCGGCGCAAAGGCCGGTATCATCCCGCTGCACTCCTGGCTGCCCCAGGCGCACCCCGAGGCGCCGTCCAACGTGTCCGCCCTCATGTCCGGCGGCATGATCAAGATCGGCATCCTGGGAATCCTCAAGGTCGGTCTCGACCTGCTCGCGGGTTCGGGCGTCCAGCTCTGGTGGGGCCTCATGGTCCTGGTCTTCGGATCCATCTCGTCGGTCCTGGGCGTCGTCTACGCCCTCCACGAGCACGACATTAAGCGCCTGCTGGCCTACCACTCCGTCGAGAACATCGGCATCATCTTGCTCGGTGTCGGCGCGTCCATGACGGCGCACGCCCTGGGCAACGACGTCATCGCGACGATCGCGCTCATGGCCGCCCTCTACCACACGCTCAACCACGCCATGTTCAAGGGCGAGCTGTTCCTCGGCGCGGGCTCCCTGCTCTATGCCACGGGTACGCGCAACATGGAGAAGATGGGCGGCCTGTTCCGCCGTATGCCGGTCACGGCCGTCTGCTTCCTCATCGGTGCCCTTGCCATCTCGGCTATCCCGCCGCTCAACGGCTTCGTTTCCGAGTGGTTCACCTACCAGTCCCTGTTCAACATCTCGACGCTCTCCGACTCGGTCGTCATGGTGTTCGCCGTCGCCTCCGCGGCCGCCCTCGCCATCACCGGTGCCCTGGCCGTCACGTGCTTCGTGAAGGCCTACGGCGTCTCGTTCGCGAGCAGCCCTCGTTCCCAGGAGGCCGCGAACGCCAAGGAGTCCCCGGCTCCGATGTTGTTCTCGCAGATGCTCCTCGCGGCCATCTGCGTGGTGCTGGGAATCGGCTCTCCCGTCATCGCCCCGGTTCTGGGCGACGTCGCCCAGAGCGTGCTTGCCGGCTCTGCCATCACAGCCACCTCGGGCGTGTCTCTGGTGAACGAGATTTCCGGTGCCGCCACCTCCACCCCCGCGATCGCCATCGCGCTCGTGGTCCTCACCGGCCTCGCGTTCGTGTTGAGGTCCTGCCTCGGCACCAAGGCCCCCGCTAAGAAGACCGACCCTTGGGCGTGCGGCTACGAGCCCAACGAGCACATGCCCGTCGTCGCCACGAGCTTCGCGTCAGACGTAGAGCTCTTCATGGGCCCGCTCTACACCCTGCGCGAGGTATGCACCAAGATCTGCTGGTCCATCGCGCACGTGTTCCAGAAGCTCACCGGTGTCGCCCAGGGCGTTGAGCCCCTGCCCGACCGCTTCCTGGTCGATGCACCGAGCGAGGGTGCCGATAAGCTGGCCGGCCTCGCCTCCAAGATCGAGGGCGGCAACTACTCCGTATACATCTGCTACATCGTCGCGGCGCTCGTGGTCTTCCTCGTGCTCGCCGTGGTCATGGTCTAGAGAGGGGAGAGGATATTATGAACATCGTTCTTGCGATAGCGCAGGGCCTCGTGGTCATGCTGGTCGCGCCCTTCTTCTCCGGCCTCGCCCGTGTGATTCGCGCGAAGATGCACAATCGCCGCGGTCCGTCCATCCTTCAGGATTACCGGGACCTCGCGAAGCTCATGGCGCGTCCCGAGTCCGTGAGTTCCGACTCGAGCTTCGTGCTGCGCATCATGCCGCCGCTGTTCCTCGCGGTGTCGTTCATGCTCGCCATGGGCCTGCCCATGTTCACGCTCGAGAGCCCCATGCCCGTCTTTGGTGACGCCATCACCATCATGTACGCGCTCGCGCTGTCCCGCTTCTTCTTCGCGCTGTCCGGCGTGGATTCCTCCAACGCCTACGCGGGCTTCGGCGGTATCCGCGAGCTCCTCATGAGCGTGCTCATCGAGCCGTCCATGCTCATCGCGCTGTTTACCGTCGCCATCGTGTGCGGCTCCACGGACATTGCGACCATGGGTCAGCACATCGTTACGGGCAACGTCTCGAGCGTCGTCGCCGTCATCCTCGCCGGCGTCGCCTTCGCGGCCGCCTGCTATATGGAGCTCGGCAAGCTTCCGTTCGATCAGGCCGAAGCCGAGCAGGAGCTCCAGGAGGGCCCGCTCGCCGAGCTCTCCGGCCCGTCCCTGGCCATGATGAAGCTCGCCATGAGCATGAAGCAGGTCGTGGTCGTCGCTTGGTTCACCTCCATCTTCATCCCCTGGGGAGAGCCCGCGACCATCGGCGTCACCGCTCTCGTGGGCGCCGTCGTCTTCCTTGTCAAGTGCCTGGTCGATTTCGTTGTCTGCGGCGTGCTCGAGAACTCCGTTTCCCGTTCGCGCTTCAAGGTGCTCGGTAACCAGACCTGGGCCGTCGTCGGCATCGCGGTCCTCGCGTTCGTCTTCGTCGTCGTAGGCGTGTAGGGAGAAGGGAGAAACTATGTCAATCGAATCGAGCTTGTCCCTCTTTGCCATGGTGGCGATCGCCGTCCCCATGCTGGGCTCCCTGCTCATCGTCATGCTGCCGCGTCCCTACGCTAAATGGATCTGCGCCTTTGCCGGCGGCATCGCTACGGTCGCTTCCGTTGGCTTGGCCGCGACGTTTGCCGGAAACGGCATGAACGCGGTCGATGTAACCTGGGCGAGTATGGGCCAGACCTTGGTCATGGGCTTCATATTCGACCGGATGAGCACGCTGCTCGCACCCGCGTTCGTCGCTATCGGCCTGCTCGTCGTCATCTATTCGTTCCCGTACATGAGCGATAAGAACAAGGAGCATCCCGACGCGCCCCGTCGCCGCTTCTACGTGTACTTCTCCACGTTCATCGGCGCCATGGCCGGTCTCGCCTACAGCTCCACCATCGTCGGCCAGCTCGTTTTCTTCGAGATCACCGGCGTGTGCTCCTGGGGCCTCATCAGCTACTACATGACGCCCACGGCCAAGAAGGCCGGTATGAAGGCGCTCATCATCACCCATATCGGCGCTCTGGGACTCTACATCGGCGCGGCCTTCCTGTTCGCCGGAACCGGCACGTTCGCGCTGAGCGCGATCTCCCAGCTCGATTCCGGTATGAAGACCGTCGTGCTGCTGCTCATCCTGTTCGCCGCTTGGGCCAAGTCCGCCCAGTTCCCGCTCTACATGTGGCTGCCCTCCGCAATGGAGGCCCCCACGCCCGTTTCCGCCTACCTCCATGGCGCGTCCATGGTGAAGGTCGGCGTGTGCGTGTTCGCCCGCGCTCTTGCGAGTGCCGGCGATATCCCCGAGATCGTCGGTTGGGTCGCCATCATCGACGCCGTCGTGACCATGCTCTTCGGCTTCCTCATGTACCTGCCCCAGAAGGATATGAAGCGCCTGCTCGCCTTCTCGACGATCGCGCAGCTCGCCTACGTGTTCTTCGGCCTGGGCCTCTCCGTGTTCGGAAGCCAGATGGCGTTCAACGGCGCCGTCGAGCACATCTTCAACCACGCGTTCACCAAGACCCTGTTCTTCCTCATCGCCGGCTCCCTCAGCTTCACGCTGGGAACCCGTATGTTGCCCAAGATCCAGGGCCTCATGAAGAAGTACCCGGTCACGGGCGTGGGCTTCGCGGTCGCCGCGACCGCTATCGCCGGCGTGCCCCCCATGAGCACGTTCTTCTCCAAGTTCCAGATTATTTCCGGTGGCTTCGCGGTTGGTGCTTCCAACACGGTCATCTTCGTCCTCGTGTGCGTCATGGTCGTCGAGACCGTCGCCACCTTCGCATGGTTCCTGCGTTGGATGGGTAAGGTCCTGCCCGGTGAGCCGAGCGAGACCGTGGCCGCCGGCCAGCCCCTTCCGCGCGCCATGGCGTTCGTGTTCGTCGTCCTCATGATCATGGTCGTCGTCGCCGGTCCTCTGTCCTCTAGTTGGATGGGTTAGGAGGTAGGACATGGGTTATTCGTTAGTCAATATCCTGGGCGGTCTTCTGATCGTGACCTCCACCATGGTGGTCGTCTCGAAGACCATCCCGTCCGCCATTAAGTGGTACGCGATCCAGTCGGTTGTCCTGGTGGGCGTGCTGCTCACCCTGGGCCTCACCACCGGTGCCACCGAGCTTCTCATGTGGGCCGCGTCGGCCTTCGTCACCAAGGTGATCCTCGTTCCGTTCATTCTCAACCGTGCCTACAAAAAGATGGGTTCGCCTGCCGATAGCACGCCGACCTCCTCCATCAAGCCGGCCTGGACCATCATCCTCACCGGTCTGGAGGTGGCCATCTGCTTCGCGGTGGTCACGCGCCTGAGCCTGCCCACCGCTGAGGTGGCTACTCCGGCCCTCGCCATCAGCTTCGCGCACTTCTTCGTCGGCCTCACGTGCATCATCTCCCAGCGCAACATCCTCAAGCAAATCTTCGGGTACTGCCTTATGGAGAACGGTAGCCACGTGACGCTCGCCCTGCTCGCGCCCACGGCCCCCGAGATCATCGAGATCGGCATCGCCACCGACGCCATTTTCGCCGTCATCATCATGTCCGCCGTCGTCGTGAGGATCTGGAACGACACCAAGTCGCTCGACTCCCACGACCTGACCGAATTGAAGGGGTAGGCCATGGATGTTTCAATGCTGACGGTCGCCCTGCTCGCTTGTCCCCTCGTGTTCTCCCTGATTATGGCTGCGCTCCCCAAGACGACGTCCTACAGCGTCTTCGCGGGGCTCAACACCATCTCCGTCGCGGCGACCCTCGTCCTTTCGGTCGTCACCGCGGGAACCATGCTCTCGAGCGGGCAGAATATCGACGCTTTGGGCCTGTGGCTCCATCTCGATTCGCTCTCGTCGATCTTCGTCCTTCTGGTAGGCATCATCGGGTTCATCACCGGCGTGTACTCCATCTCCTATATCAAGATCGATATCGAGGAGAAGACCATGCCGGCCGAGCGCACCAAGCAGTACTACGCGCTGTTCAGCCTGTTCGTTTTCACGATGCTGCTCGCCTGCCTGTCCAACAACATCATCCTCACCTGGGCGGCGGTCGAGGCCACCACGTTGTCGACCGTGTTCCTCGTGGGCATCTACAAGAACAAGCAGGCGCTCGAGGCGTCTTGGAAGTACGCGATGGTCTGCACCGCCGGCGTTGGAGGTGAGGAAGG
>CABRZY010000031.1 GCA_902475475.1 uncultured Collinsella sp. | reverse complement strand
CCTCGGTCGACAAATCGAATTTTAAGTTAGGTATCTGCGGTGGGATGCTTTGACGTTGCGCTGGTCGACCATTGCGTACCTTAATGTGGTGTCTATTTTTTTATGGCCAAGGAGCACCTGGACTTGTTCGATGGGCATTCCTTTGTCGATTGCCTTTGTAGCAAGCGTTCTTCTGAACTTATGAGGGTGGACCCTTCCTAAATCAAGCTCGCGCCCCAGTTTTCTAAGCAGCGCCTCGACGCCGCCAATTTGTAGCCTCTCGTGTGGCGCCTTGCTCGACACGAAGAGTGCTTCAGAGCTGTCCATTCGGGTTGACAGGTAATTCTCAATATGGACTTTAGTCTTTGCGTCAAAATAGACGATGCGGTCCTTATTTCCCTTGCCGTGTACGATGCACTCACGATTGATGGTGTCGATGGAGCTCCTGTCCAACGAGACAAGTTCGCCCACACGCATGCCCGTGGAGCGCAACAGGTCGATCAGGGCAAGGTTTCGGGGCGACCCGCAGTTATCGCAGAGAATTTCAACGACTTCATCGCTATACGTTTCCTTTATGGGTTGCGGAGCCTTGACTCTTTTAATGCGTCTAACCGGGCTCTTAATGATATGGTCCTCGTCTTCGAGCCATGAATAGAAGCTTGAGATGATTCTTCGGACATTGTCGACGGTGACGCGACTGACGCCGGCTTTTTGCTGATAGTCGGAAAGATAGGACCTAATCTCTTCGGTTCCCAGGTCGCAAGCTGGCGTATCGAATGATTCAAGCATTTTATTGATGGTGGTTTCGTAGTAGGAGATGGTCCTATCCGAGCAGCCTTCGAGGCGTTTTGCAGACAGAAATAGATCTAGGAATGATTCGCTTTCACCGTCGCCGCCGTCTTCAGCTAATTGGCTTTCATCGAAAAGGCAGTGCGATAAAACCTTTTTGAGCTGGCGGTTCTGCTGCGTGGTCAGGTAGGGGAGCATGAGACGGGTAATTTCTCTAGCCGTTTTCGTGAGATCCATGGTGGCGTCCTTCCTTGCGCGGTGGGTGGCGCTATTTCCCTTTGTTTACCCGTGCGTTATGGAAGGGATGCCGAGTGGCACTTCCGCTAGGCCGCGTCAGGGAGGTCCATGAGACCTCACACATCCCCCGCATCACTCCGGTGCGGCTTTGCCTGCAGAGTGAGATGTTCAGAAGCGTTTTATTAACGGGGGATGTCTTTCGGATTCTTTTGATGGGGATGTGGAAACACTGATGAAGTTTACGAATAGCGAGGTTGAGGGGTTCGCCTGTGCCCATCGCCTCTCGTGTGCGGATGGATGGTGCCGGTGGCTGTTTGAGACTGCAGTCGCGCCGACGGGATTGGTTGGGGTCGGTACAAGGCGAGCACGCCCCATGCCGTTATGGTAGATGCATCTTTGTCGATAGAGCGCTCGATTAATCTGCGCGGGAGCGCTGAGAAGATCTTCCAGCATCGGGTCTACCCCGGCGGCGACCATGCCCTCGATCAGGTGCTGGGCGTGGAACCGACCAACTGTCCATGCGATATATGAAAGCGTCTGACAAGCGCGCTCCTTGATATCAAATGCAGCTTTGCTTAGAACGATTGCCTCTGCGAAGTCGGCAAATGCGTCGTGATCTCCCCATGTCTTACGGGCTTGTATCATGCCCTGGTCGATAGCATCCATAACAAAGGCGCCCGATCCGTCCGCAACGCAAACGCCGTCGGCGAAGAGCATCCAGCTGGACGGCTCACTAGAGTTATCTCCGAGCAGCTTGATTTGCAGCACGTGCGGGTCGCCGGCGGCGCAGAGCTCTTCCTCGAGCACCTGCACCGTATAGCGCATCTGGTGGGAGAGGCTGTTCTTGACCATGGCCGAGGCGTAGCCATTTGGCTTATCCAGAAGATGCATGTGATTCGGTTTGACGACCAGGTTGTGGAAGTTGCGCTCGCTGCGCACGGGGAAATTGTCCATACGGACTCCTTTCATCGATGTTGGCAGGGCCACCGTGCCTTTTGGCCGGTTGGCGTCGGGATCGTGGAGCCAACTCTCTACCCCGACTCTGGATAAAACGTGCCCGCTCCTTGCGGGCAAGAGGAAGTCTATCAACGTGTACGGACTCAACGTGTACGGACAGAAATCAAGCGCCATCCGCGAAATGACGCGCGGATGGCGCTGGTTTCCCAAGTGATTATTCGGCTTTCATCCGGAAAAGTGTCGAAATCAGCCGTGTAAAAGTACGGAAAAGTGTCGAAATAGGCACCTTAAAACTTCGGAAAAGTGTGGCTGGATGACAAAACAGCACTTAGAAGCCGGCGCTGGATGCGGGATCCTGCGGCCGCCTTCAGCTCCCGCTACTCATCGTCTCCGTCGTTGGGGTCGCCCTTGAGGGTGTTGATGTCCAGGTACTGGTTGTCGTCCTCTTTTTGCTGCGTTGCCGATTCGGATGCGGTGGGGCCGCGGAACAGCTGGAATCCCTCAAACGCAATGACGCCGAGCAGGGCAATGACAATGGCGATAAATGCAACCTTGACTGCCTGCGGAAATTCCGAGAAACGCAGCGCCTTTTCCTCGGCGTAATAATCGGCGAAGCGCTCTTCGCCCGCGCTTTTGGTATACGCCGGTGCGGACGCGGCCTCCGGGTCATATTCCGGTGCAGGCGTGGCAGCGTACGGATCGTTGAGATAATCGCTCGATGCGGTGCCATAATCCTCGGTCTCGATGCGACCGGTGTCAGCATGGCCATCGGAATAATCGGAATATGCCGCACCGCCCTCATAGTCCGCGGCGCTCGTGTTGGCGGCAAAAAGCGGGTTAACTGGAACATCGAGCGCCGGCATGCCGGTAGAGGTCTCATCCAGATCGGCTGCAGCCCAGGAATCGTGGACAACCTGATGGGCAACGGGCTCATCGAGCCTTGTGACCGGAGGCTTGCGTGCCGCAGGAACAGGCAACTGCTGGGCGCTGTACATAACAGTGCTGTCGGCCGATTTGCCCTGCGTCGCTGCAGCGAGAAATGCCGCCGTCTCGGATGGGTCACTTGCGGGGCGGGGAGCGGGCGTGGGCGCCGAAGTGGGTGCGGGTGTAGGCGCGGGCGTCGAAACAGCCGACTGCGCAGGAGTCGGCGCAGATGCGGCCTTAGGCGCAAGTGCGGGATTGGGGCTTGACGGGCGAGCCCCGCCGCCGCCCATGAGTTCGTCGGCGGTCCACGGGCGATCATCCATCACATCGTCAAGGCTCAGCGAAAACAGGTCGTCTTCACCCTCATCGAACATGCGGTGCACATGTCCACCAATTGCCGGAATCAATCCGCGACCGGTGCATGATGCCTTGCTCAACGCCATTCTGTTCCATCCTTTCGAAATACTAATGACATCGATTATATGGAACTTCCCAAGCGGCTCGGTCTTGGATTCGTGCTTTCCAGATCTCGCGCCCAAAAGGGAGGGGCAATCCAGGCGAACGCCTACTTGTCGCCGGCCGCCGCCTTGGCCTCATTGAGGTAGCTATAAAAACTGTACTTGGAGATGCCAAAGAACTCGCAGGCGCGCTCGCTCGACTTGGAAATGAGGAAGGCGCCGCGACGGTCGAGGTAGCCAATGGCACGAATACGCTCGTCTTTGGTCATGAGTGCCGCGGGCTTGCCCACAAACTGCTCGCACTCGTGCAGCAGGTCCTCGAGCAGGTCGCCGATGTTCTTGGTAATGGGCTCGGGCTCGGTATAGCCCGTGCCGCCGGTGCCGGTAAAGGCGTCGAGCGAACGCTCAAAAGCCTTCATAAGCGTAATGTCAAAGTTGATGCCCAAAATGCCGACGGGTTTGCCCTCATCGTTGCGGATAAAGATCGTCGAGGACTTGAGCAGCTTGCCATCGGTGGTTTTAGTGAGGTACGGCTCGCGGTCGTGTACGTCGGTGCTGCCCTCGTGCATGGACTCAAACACGATATGGCTGGGGCCGTCACCCAGTTTACGCCCGCTGACGTGGCCGTTTTCGATCACTACGATGGAGTGGTCCACGTCTTCGGTTTCCAGATCGTGGACGACGACTTCGCAGTTGGGGCCAAATTGGAGCGCCAGACCGTGTGCAAGGCGCTTATAAAACTCAATCTGTGACGGGGTCATGGGTGCCTTCCTAAAAATTAGTTTGGGCTCACTGTGCCATAAACCACACTTGACCGCAAACAAATCCATCAACAAGGCAATTCATGACCGTTCGTCGGCGAAAAGGTACCGATTGCGGCAACAAACAATTTGTTAGGTTTGCCAATCAAAAAGTGTGATAGAACATTACTAACAAACTTTTTGTTTGGCATCCACATAAAAGTTCAGTCGCATGAATGGGAATGGGCTGAAACGCGTATGCGGGGGCCGGCAAGAGAGGACTTAAGGAGTTCACCGTATGGCCGATAAGATCCAGTGGGCGGGCAACACGATGCCCAAGAGCGATGACAAGCACTTGGGAATCATGAGCCTCGACCACGTGAAGAAGGCCCGCGCCTTCCACCAGTCGTTCCCTCAATATACCGTCACCCCGCTTGCCCGTCTGGACGGTCAGGCTGCGCGCCTGGGCCTGTCCAACCTGTGCGTTAAGGACGAGAGCTATCGCTTTGGCCTCAACGCCTTTAAGGTCCTGGGCGGCTCGTTTGCCATGGCCAACTACATTGCCGATGAGACCGGCAAGGACGTTGCCGACTGCACCTTCGATTACCTGACCTCCGATCAGCTTGCCAAGGACTTTGGCCAGGCTACCTTCTTTACCGCCACCGACGGCAACCATGGCCGCGGCGTGGCGTGGGCTGCCAACAAGCTGGGCCAGAAGGCCGTCGTGCACATGCCCAAGGGTTCCACCAAGCCCCGCTTCGATAACATCGCCGCCGAGGGCGCCACGGTGACCATCGAAGAGGTCAACTACGACGAGTGCGTGCGCATGGCCGCCGCCGAGGCCGACGCCTGCGAGCGCGGCGTCATCGTTCAGGACACCGCCTGGGAGGGCTACGAGAAGATCCCGTCCTGGATCATGGAGGGTTACGGCACCATGGCCTCCGAGGCTGCCGAGCAGCTGCGCGAGATGGCCATCAACCGCCCGACGCACGTGTTTGTCCAGGCTGGCGTGGGTTCGCTCGCCGGCGCCGTGGTGGGCTACTTCACCAACCTGTATCCCGATAACCCGCCCACCTTCGTCGTGGTTGAGTGCGCGCCTGCCGCCTGCCTGTACAAGGGCGCTGCCGCCGGCGACGGCGATCCGCGTATCGTGGACGGTGACATGCCCTCCATCATGGCCGGTCTGTGCTGCGGCGAGCCCAACATCCTGGGCTGGGATATCCTGCGCAACCATGCCACCGCCTTCGTGTCCTGCCCCGACTGGGTCACCGCTCGCGGCATGCGCACCCTGGGCGCTCCCGAGAAGGGCGACCCGCGCGTCATCTCCGGCGAGTCCGGCGCGGTGACCACCGGCCTGGTCGAGACCCTCATGCTCGATCCCGAGTACGCCGAGCTCAAGGAACTCATCGGCCTGGATAAGACGAGCTCCGTGCTCTGCTTCTCCACGGAAGGTGACACGGACCCCGACCAGTATCGTCGAATTGTTTGGGAAGGCGAATATCCCACTTGTTAATCGTTGGGGCGGAGTAAATAGGTATCGCTCCGCCACCTCACAGGTAGATTCCTTCGTTTGAAAGGTTATGAACAATGGCTAAAGAACTCGATTTCGACGCTATCAAGGCTGCTGCTGAGTCTCACCGCGCCGACATGACTCGCTTCCTGCGCGCTATGATCTCCCATCCCTCTGAGTCCTGCGAGGAGGGTGAGGTTGTTGCTTGCATCAAGGCCGAGATGGAGAACCTTGGCTATGACGAGGTCAAGGTCGACGGCCTGGGCAACGTCATGGGCTTTATGGGCGAGGGCGACAAGATCATCGCCATCGACTCCCACATCGACACCGTCGGCATCGGCAACATCGAGAACTGGGATGCCGACCCCTATGAGGGCTACGAGACCGATGAGATCATCTACGGCCGCGGCGGCTCCGACCAGGAGGGTGGCATGGCTTCTGCTACCTATGCTGCCAAGATGATGAAGGACATGGGCCTCATCCCCGAGGGCTACAAGATCATGGTCGTCGGCACCGTCCAGGAAGAGGACTGCGACGGCATGTGCTGGCAGTACATCTACAACAAGGACGGCATTAAGCCCGAGTTCGTCATTTCCACCGAGCCCACCGACGGCGGCATCTATCGCGGTCACCGCGGCCGCATGGAGATTCGCGTCGACGTTCACGGCACCTCCTGCCACGGCTCTGCTCCCGATCGCGGCGACAACGCCATCTACAAGATGGCCGACATCATCGCTGACGTCCGCGCCCTCAACAACAACGGCTGCGACGAGTCGACCGACATCAAGGGTCTCGTCAAGATGCTCGACCCCAAGTACAATCCCGAGCACTTCGAGGATGCCCGCTTCCTGGGCCGCGGCACCTGCACCGTCAGCCAGATCTTCTACACCAGCCCCAGCCGTTGCGCTGTCGCTGACTCCTGCGCCATCTCCATCGACCGTCGCATGACCGCCGGTGAGACCTGGGAGTCCTGCCTGGACGAGATCCGTAACCTGCCGGCCGCCAAGAAGTACGGCGACGACGTGAAGGTCTCCATGTACATGTACGACCGTCCGTCCTGGACCGGCGAGGTCTACGAGACCGAGGCTTACTTCCCCACGTGGATCAACAAGGAGACCGCTCCGCACGTCAAGGCCCTCGTCGACGCCCACAAGGCCATGTTCGGTGACGAGCGCATCGGCTGCGAGCCCAGCATGGACAAGCGCACCGGTCGTCCGCTGTGCGACAAGTGGACCTTCTCCACGAACTGCGTTTCCATCCAGGGCCGCTATGGCATCCCCTGCGTCGGCTTTGGCCCGGGTGCCGAGTCTCAGGCTCACGCTCCCAACGAGGTTACCTACAAGGACGACCTGGTCACCGCTGCCGCCATGTATGTGGCTGCCCTGAACCTCTACGATCCGAGCCAGGCCGATGGCGACGCCACCGTGTTCCGCGCCGGTCTGACCAACAACAAGATCGACTAGTCCCATTCCTCGATCTTGTTGAGCCGGGGGCCGCTCGTGTCCCCGGCACCCCCTGTTGACTTGGGGCCCGCGATCGTTATCTCCCATGCTTCCTCAACGGTAGCGGGTCCTCGTCATGGTGCTCTGCATGTTATAGCCACACGCGCATGCCGGAGCACATCTACTCATTGCGATCGTTTCATCTTTAGAAAGGACATTTCCATGGACGCTAAGTTTACCGAGCTCGTCGAGCAGCTGAACGGCCTCGATTTTAAGGGTATGTACGGCAGCGACTTCCTGCACACCTGGGACAAGACCACCGATGAGCTCAAGGCGCTCTACATCGTCGCCGACGCCCTGCGCGAGCTGCGTGAGAACAACGTTTCGTCCAAGATCTTCGACTCGGGCCTGGCCGTCTCCCTGTTCCGCGACAACTCCACCCGTACGCGCTTCTCCTTCTCTAAGGCCGCCAACCTGCTCGGCCTTGAGCTGCAGGACCTGGACGAGAAGAAGTCCCAGATCGCTCACGGCGAGACCGTCCGCGAGACCGCTACCATGATCTCCTTTATGGCCGACGTCATCGGCATCCGCGACGACATGTACATCGGCAAGGGCGACGCCTACATGGCCGAGGTCTCCGAGTCCGTGCAGCAGGCCTACGAGGATGGCGTTCTGGATCACCGTCCCACGCTCATCTCTCTGCAGTCCGACTCCGACCACCCCACGCAGTCCTCTGCCGACATGCTCTACCTCATCAACGAGTTTGGCGGCCTCGAGAACCTCAAGGGCAAGAAGGTTGCCGTCACCTGGGCCTATTCGCCCTCTTACGGCAAGCCGCTGTCCTGCCCGCAGTCGCTGATCAGCCTACTGCCCCGCTTTGGCATGGACGTCACCCTGGCTCACCCCGAGGGCTACGACCTCATGCCCGAGGTCGTCGAGCGCGCCAAGACCTATGCCGCCGAGTCCGGCACCACCTTTAAGCAGGTCAACACCATGGCCGAGGCCTTCGAGGGCGCTGACATCGTGATCCCCAAGAGCTGGGCTCCGTTTGCCGCCATGGAGAAGCGCACCAACCTGTACGCCGAGGGCGACGACGCCGGCATCGCAGCGCTCGAGAAGGAGCTGCTCGCCCAGAACGCCACGCATCAGGATTGGTGCTCCACGACCGAGCTCATGGAGAAGACCGCCAACGGCCAGGACACCATCTTTATGCACCCGCTGCCCGCCGACATCTCCGGTGTCTCCTGCGAGCACGGCGAGGTCAACGCCGACGTCTTCGACATGCACCGCGTGGGCATGTACAAGGAGGCCAGCTACAAGCCGTACGCCATCGCAGCCATGATGTTCCTGCAGAAGGTTGCCGATCCCGCCGCTACCCTCAAGGCTCTCGACGAGCGCAACACCGCCCGTTGGTTCCAGGCCTAAAGCTGGGCTGAGAAATGGCTAAGCGTATCGTTGTCGCCCTGGGCGGAAACGCCCTCGGCGCCAACCTTCCCGAGCAGATGGAGGCCGTCAAGACGACTTCCAAGGCTATCGTCGACCTGATCGAGGAGGGCAACGAGGTCGTCGTCGTGCACGGCAACGGTCCCCAGGTGGGCATGATCGCCAACGCGATGGCTGAGCTCACGCGCTCTAATCCTCAGAAGTACGTTCCCTGCCCGCTGTCCGTTTGCGGCGCCATGAGCCAGGGCTACATTGGCTATGACCTGCAAAACGCTCTGCGCGAGGAAATGCTCGACCGCAATATCGACAAGGGTGTCGCCACCGTGCTCACCCAGGTCGAGGTTGCGGCAGACGACCCGGCCTTTGCCGACCCGGTCAAGCCGATTGGTCCATGGATGAGCGAGGCCGAGGCCAAGGAGCTGGAGGCCGACCGCGGCTACCAGTTCATCCACGACGAGAAGCAGGGCTTCCGTCGCGTGGTTGCCTCGCCCAAGCCCGTGAACATCGTCGAGCTCGACACCATTAAGTCGCTCGTCGAGTCCAACCATGTGGTGATCTCCTGCGGCGGCGGTGGCATTCCCGTCACCAAGGCCCAGGGCAACCACCTTAAGGGCGCTGCCGCCGTCATCGATAAGGACTTTGCGGCCGAGAAGCTCGCCGAACAGCTCGATGCCGATGCCCTGGTTATCCTGACGGCCGTGGAGAAGGTTGCCATTGGCTTTGGCACCGACCACGAGCAGTGGCTCGACACGCTGACCGCGGCTGACGTAAAGCGTCTGTCCGAGGCCAATGAGTTCGGTCGCGGCTCCATGCTGCCCAAGGTCCAGGCCGCCTCGACGTTTGCCGAGAGCAAGCCGGGCCGCACGGCGCTCATCACGCTGCTCGAGAAGGCGCGCGATGGCCTTGCCGGCAAGACCGGTACCACGTTTACCGGCGACGCTGAGTAGGCATATCTGCACCATTGAGGAGGGTGCCCTGCGTCGCGGGGTGCCCTCCTTTGTGCTATGGAGAGCCAAGGGGCGTTCGCTGGAAAAACGAGCGCATGCCTGTTCTGACGGAGTGCGAGCTTGGTATGGTGGGTATAGCAACTATGGTGTCCAAGGCAGCCAGGGGAGGTTTGCGGGGATGAAACTCGGTTGCGTGATTATGGCCTCGGGCGAGGGCAAGCGGTTTGGCTCTAACAAGATGCTTGCCGATATCTATGGCGAGCCGCTGATTGCCCGGACCATCGATTCGGTTCCCCGGGGCTTTGACGTCGTGGTTTCGACGCGTTGGCCCGAGGTCGCCCAGATTTGCGAGGACAAGCATTGTTCGTGCGTGCTGCACGATGGCGAGCTGCGCAGCGAAAGCGTCCGTGCGGGCCTTTCGTGGGGAGTCGAACGCAACTGGAAAGGTTGTCTCTTTTTGCCGGGCGACCAGCCGCTCGTGAGTTCGGATTCTTTTGAGGCTATGGTTCGTGCATTTGACGAGCGTGGCCGCAAGCGTCCGGTACGTCTTGCGTGCAACGGTGAGCCTTCGAGCCCAGTGCTCTTTCCGGCGGAACTGTTCGATGCGCTTATGTGTCTTGAGGGCAAGGACGGCGGCGGTTCGATCCTCAAGGACCGTATTGACGTGGTGCTGGTCGAGGCGCGTGCCTACGAGCTGTGGGATGTCGATACCGCCAAGGGACAGCGACGCATAGCGGAGCATATCGCCGCCTGCTCGTATTTTGATCGCGTGGCCAACAGCATCAATCAATAAGGAGCAATTATGATCATCATAAAAAACGGCGCGCTCGTGACGCCACAGGGGCTTCGCCGCGCCGATCTTGCCATGGATGGCGATAAGATCGTGCGGATCGCCGCGGCGATTGAGCCGGCCGAGGGCGATACCGTCGAGGACGCCGCGGGCTGCTGGGTGTTTCCCGGCTTTATCGACGGCCACACGCACATGCAGTGCTGGACCGGCATGGATTGGACAGCCGATAGCTTTGAGACCGGCACGCGCGCGGCTGCCTGCGGCGGCACGACGACCATTGTGGACTACGCGACGGCCGATCGCGGCGTGACTATGCCCGATGCCTTGGCCGAGTGGCATCACCGCGCCGACGGAACCTGCACGGCTAACTACGCCTTTCATATGGCACTCGCCGAGTGGAACGAGCGCAATCGCGCCGACCTTTCGGCCATGCGCGAGGCGGGCGTATCGTCGTTTAAGACTTACTTTGCCTACGACCACCTGCTCTTGGACGATGCCGAGACACTCGAGGTGCTCGAGGAGCTCAAGCGTATTGGCGGCATGCTGTGCGTGCATTGCGAGAACGGCACGCTGGTGAATGAGCTGCAGAAGCGCGTGTTTGAGCAGGGTATCCACGGGCCCGAGGGCCACGCGCTCAGCCGTCCGGACGTGTGCGAGGCCGAGGCAGTGAGCCGTCTGCTATATCTGGCGCACCTGGCCGGCGACGCACCGGTCAACGTGGTGCACCTTTCGACCAAGCTGGGGCTCGAGGCCATTCGTGCCGCCAAGGCGCGCGGGCAGAAGAATATCTATGTCGAGACCTGCCCTCAGTATCTGATGCTCGACGATACGTGCTATTTGGAGCAGGGCGAGGACGGCTTTGCGGGCGCCAAATATGTGATGAGCCCGCCGCTGCGCCATGCGGGTGACCGTGCGGCACTGCGCGAGGCGCTTGTGGCCGGCGAGATCGATACCATCGCCACCGACCACTGCAGCTTTAACCTACACGGGCAAAAGGACCGCGGGCGCGACGACTTCCGTGCGATTCCCAACGGCGGGCCCGGCGTGGAGCATCGTCCCGTCGCGATTGCCACGAGCTTTGAGGGACAGCTGGGCCCCGAGGACCTCTGCCGCCTGATGAGCGAGAACCCGGCGCGCGTGTTTGGCATGTACCCGCGCAAGGGCTGTCTTGCCGAGGGCTCCGATGCCGACGTGTGCGTGTGGGATCCCCAGGTGCGCTGGACGATTAGTGCCGCGACGCAGCATCAGGCCGTGGACTACACGCCACTCGAGGGTTTTGAGGCACATGGCCGCGCCAAGGCTGTGTTTGTGAACGGCGTGCTGCGTCGCGGCACTAATCGTCCAGCGCACCTGGGCCGGAGCCCAACCCGGCCGCTACGTCCCCCGCTAGCAGGAAGATCACCGGATTCCCCTCCGCAGTTGCGGTGGAATAGTTCCTGTTTAGCTGCCAAATAGGCCGTTTTAGGAACTATTTCACCGCAACTTATAGGTCTGCTGGGGCGGCGCCGGCTATTTGAGGCTGGTGGCGACGACGGAGCGGCCGAGGGCTGTCTCGAATCGATCTGCCATCGTTGGGTCGGCAAGCGTGTCGACTTGGTTGAGCATGACGCGGGCATTGTCGAGGTTCAGCATCCGCAGCTCGGCATTGAGCACCATAGCGACGTGCTCTGGGGTGGCAGCGTCGGTGGGCTCGCAGCCGCAGCGCTCGCAGAAGAGCTCGGGGCGGTGGACAACCTCGGCGACGGGCTTTCCCAGCCCCGAGGCGCCGACGATCCAGACGATGTTGGCGGTGCCAGAGGGAATCACCGGCTCCCAGGCGGCGTGGGCCTTGAGCGGGAGCCGCTTGCTACCGTCCGCCTCGGCTAAGACGTAGTTAAAGCGCTGTGCCAGCTCGCCGAGCGGATCGGCGGGGGCGGAGAGCTTGCCCGTCTCCGGGTCCAAGACGCCTGCCTGGCAGATGCTTCCGCGGCTCATGTCAGCGCATGCCTCGCAGGCGCAACCGGGGACATGCGAGGCGCCCGGCCTCCAAGGCGCGGCGTCCAGGCGACGATTCGACCCGTCCCATGGCACGCCGGCAACGGGAAACATGTGCGTGCTTCTCTGTACCACCACGCACCCTGCCGCCGGCGCGCATGAGCTCGAGACCCAGCGTCTTCAGCAATGTCGACTTGCCGCCGCTGCCGATAATCGCGGTAATGCCCGGCTCGATCCTGAGCGCCGAGGCAAGATTGCCGCTAACCGTTTCCATCTGTTCACCGCCGTATAATACTGTGATAATAAATAATCATCAGAGTAGCGGTCGAACCGCTTTTGCTCTGCTCAAACCGTAGCACAGGGAGGTGCCCCGGGAATGCTCGTTTATGTTCGCGGCGCAGGCGATATCGCCACGGGCGTGGCTGCTCGTCTGGTGCGCGCCGGCGTGTCGGTCGTCATGGCCGATATCGCGGTCCCCACGTGCATCCGTCGCACGATCAGTTTTTGCGAGGCCATTCGCTTGGGCGAGGTCGAGGTCGAGGGCATTCGCGCTCGCTTGGCGCAGACGCCGGCCGAGGCGCTTGAGATTACCGAGGAGGGGGATGTCGCCGTCGTGGTAGACCCTCAGGCCAAGATGCTCGACGAACTGAAACCTGCGGCCGTGGTAGACGCGATTCTGGCCAAGCGCAATCTGGGCACCACGAGCGACATGGCTCCTGCCGTCATCGCGGTGGGGCCGGGCTTTACCGCGTCGGTTGATTGCGATGCCGTGGTCGAGACTATGCGCGGGCATTTTTTGGGCCGCGTCATTACCCAGGGCTCGCCTCAGCCCAATACGGGCGTGCCGGGTATCATCGCCGGATATGGCAAGGAGCGTGTTATCCACAGCCCCGCTGCCGGTGTGTTTAGGTCCGACCGCGCGATCGGCGACATCGTGAGTGCAGGCGACGTGATCGGGTATGCGGGCGATACGCCCATGTTCACGACGATTGACGGCTGCCTGCGCGGCCTTTTGGCAGATGGCGTCCAGGTCACCGAGGGCTTTAAGTGCGCCGACGTCGACCCGCGCGGCGACGCTAGCTACATCAACTATATTTCTGACAAGGCGACATCGGTCGGCGGCGGCGTACTCGAGGCGCTCGCCATGCTCACCGACGTTTTTAGGGGATAGGAAACGCAATGGAAAAGCTCGATGTGGTGAATGCCGCGCTTGGCGCTCTGAAGGCTGGTAAGACGTGCGAGCTCGTGGTCGTGGCCGGTACGGCGGGGTCGTCTCCGCGCGGCGTGGGCGCATGGATGGCCGTCTTTGCCGACGGTAGCCAGGCGGGCACCATCGGCGGCGGCAAAATCGAGCTCTTTGCGCTGGGCGAGGCGCGTGAGCTGCTGGCCGCGGGGCAGTCGCGCCTGGTCCGCTATACCATGGGCGGCGAGAACTCCGATACCGGCATGATCTGCGGCGGAGCCATCTGCCTGTGCTATCTGCTCCTGGACGCGACCAAGGCGCCGCTGTTCCAGGAGATTGCCGACGTCTTGGCGTATCGCCGTATCGGCGACTTCACCATCGATTTTGAGCCGTTTATCGCAAGCGCGCTCGAAGGCGACGCTGCCGAATACCATGGCGAGGAGTCGCGCCGCACCATGGTGGGTTGCCCCGGGCTTTCGCTGACGGAAGAGGGGAGTAAGGTCACCCACACCAACGCCGCCTCCGAGATTCCTCCCGCGCACATCGAGACGCTCTGCCCGGAGGGCCTGACCTACATCTTTGGTTGCGGACACGTAGGCGCCGCTTTGGCTGCGGACACGTGGGCGCCGCGACGGCGCGCGTGCTCACGGCGGCGGGCTTTGCCGTTGTGGCGTGCGATGACCGTCCTGGAACACTGACGCCCGAATGTGTGCCCGGCGTCTACGACCGTCGTCTGGTCGACTACAAGAACCTGGGCAAGCAGTGCCCCATCGGCCCGCGCGACCTGGCCTCCTGCTCCAGGCGGGCGCGC
>CABRZY010000030.1 GCA_902475475.1 uncultured Collinsella sp. | reverse complement strand
GTGCGGGGCGGTCGGGCGAGCGGTGTCGGCGGCGTCCGCATCGGCAGCCTGCGGCGCGGCGATATTGCCGGTACCGCCCTCGACCACAGAAAAGCCTGCTGCGTGCGGATCGACCGCATCGGCGCCAATCGTGGGGTGCTCGAGCTGCAGAAACGAGGGCATGGTGCTGCCCTGGTCGGCAACCGGAGTCTCGCCGGGCACAAAGGTCGAGGCCGCCTCGGCGGCCTCCTCTTCCTCGGCATCAATATCGGCATCGGCGACGGCGTCTTTCATCGCTTTGACAGCATCCATCATGGAGTCCATGACGGCATCGAGCTCTTCTTCCGAAGACACCTCGATGGGGCCCGCTGCTTGCGGGGCGTCGTCCTGTACAGGGGCGTCGTCCTTAGCGGGCGCATCGTCGTTTTGCTCATCGGCGTTTTCTGTTTCGGGGATTTCCGCCGTAGCGCTTTCGTCCAAGATGGGGTCGTCGATGTCGATACCATCGCAGGTCACAGCGTCAGTATCTGCGGTGACGTCTGCGGGATCATCAATATGCTCTTGAGTCTGGGGGTCCAGCTCGTCTGTCATAGGCATGTGCTCCTCATCGTTGTTTGTCACCCTATGATAAAGTCTCGCGCCGACATCCCGCGCGCCGCAGCAAAGTTTCAAAACGTGTTCGATGGCTCGTCTCGTTAACAAAAACTCGGCCGCTCTATTCAATTATTACTTGACATTCCCTTCGCCGAAAGACGTTGCGCCGTTCGCCTGCCATGGGCTTTATTTTTCACTTGAAGAAGCTAAAGTTGCATTTCAGCTTTTGGCGCGTGAAGTTGGATGCGCGCAGTCGGCGGGCGTGCCCGTCGCGATTTGAAAGGACTTTGTATGGGACTTTTCACTGGTAAGACCGTGATCGTCACCGGCGGTGGCAAGGCCACGCTCAAGGACGGTTCCGCTGGCTCCATCGGCTACGGCATCGATATCGCATTTGCCAAGGAGGGCGCGAACCTCGTCATCACCGGCCGCAACGTCGCCAAGCTCGAGGCCGCCAAGGAGTCTCTCGAGGCCGAGTACGGTGTCAAGGTTCTGCCTGTTCAGGCCGATGTCTCGGCTGGTCAGGACAACGAGGCCGTCGTCCAGAACGTCATCGACAAGGCCATTGAGGAGTTCGGCCGCATCGACGCCGTCGTCAACAATGCTCAGGCCAGCGCCTCGGGCGTGACCATCGCCGATCACACCATGGACCAGTTTAACCTGGCCATTTACTCCGGTCTGTATGCTACCTATCTGTACATGCAGAAGGCCTATCCGCACCTGAAGGAGACCAAGGGCTCCGTGGTCAACTTTGCCTCGGGCGCCGGCCTGTTTGGCAACTATGGCCAGTGCAGCTATGCTGCCGCCAAGGAGGGCATCCGCGGCCTGACCCGCGTTGCCGCCAACGAGTGGGGCAAGGACGGCATCAACGTCAATATCGTTTGCCCGCTTGCTTGGACCGCTGCGCTCGAGAACTTCCAGGATGCCTATCCCGAGGCGTTCAAGGCCAACGTCCACATGCCGCCGGCGGGTCACTACGGCGACGTCGAGAAGGAAATCGGCCGCGTGGTCGTTCAGCTCTGTGGTCCCGACTTTAAGTACATGAACGGCGAGACCGTCACCCTCGAGGGTGGCATGGGCCAGCGGCCTTAGGGGTTACGTCTCAGGTTCCGCCGTTCTAACGAACGGCGGACCAGCCGACGCTGCGCGGTCACCAGAGCGACAACTTGTCATTCAAAGAGGACGGCATGACCAGAAGGTCTATGCCGCCCTCTTTTCATGCCAATTTGTTCGCTCTGGCGACCGCTCGCTGACGTTGTCAGAGCATCGGCGTTGCCTTGGCCGTTGGAAATAATCCCAGATGTAGTCGTTGGGGACGTTCTTAAATGACTAGTCGAAAGGGACGCTCTTGCCGGCACCTGGGGACGGTCCCTAAGTGCCGGCAGATTGGGACACTTCTTTGCAAGATGGCGCTGAAGATTGTCCCCGACGACTAGTCGTTTAATGCATCAGTTTCTGTCGAGTCGGTGCTTCTTGCGGGTTGCCCGTATAATGGTTTGCGTATGAACCGCAACCAAGGAGTTCCAGTTTATGGACCAGAGCCTTTTTAAATTCGACCTGATCGCCGAGGACCCGACGACGCACGCGCGCGCCGGCGTACTGCACACCCCGCACGGCGACATCGAGACGCCAATCTTTATGCCCGTGGGCACCAAGGCAAACGTCAAGGGTATTCCTACCGAGACCGTCAAGCAGCTCGGCGCCCAGATCGTGCTTGCCAATACCTATCACCTGTCCATGCGTCCCGGCGAGGATACCATCGCCGAGCTGGGCGGCCTGCACAAGTTTATGAACTGGCACGGCCCTATCCTCACCGACTCGGGCGGTTTCCAGGTGTTCAGCCACAACGACGCGGTCAAGCTCACTGATGAGGGCGTGCGCTTTATCGTCAACGATTACGACGGCCGCCACGTGTTCTGGACGCCCGAGGACAACATGGAAATCGCCATGAAACTCGGCTCCGACATCTGCATGCAGCTGGACCAGTGCCCGGGCTATCCCGCCACGCGCGCCTACGTTGAGCGCGCCGTTGAGCTGTCGAGCATGTGGGCCGAGCGCTGCTATAAGGCGCATACCCGCGACGACCAGGCGCTCTTTGGTATCGTCCAGGGCGGCATGCACCTAGATCTGCGCCTGCGCTCGCTGCGCCATCTGGAGGAGTGCGGCGACTTCCCCGGTTACGGCATTGGCGGCTACTCGGTGGGCGAGGACCACGAGACCATGTTCGAGACCCTGGCACCGCTCGTAAGCGAGTACATGCCCAAGCACAAGCCGCGCTACCTGATGGGCGTCGGCAACCCCACCACCCTCGTGCGCGGTGTGGGCGTGGGTATCGACATGTTCGACTGCGTGCTGCCGACGCGTACGGGCCGCATGGGTACGGCGTTCTCCAGCGAGGGTCGCCTTAACTTCCGCAACGCGCGCTTTGCGCACGACGACGGCCCCATCGACCCCACCTGCACCTGCCCGGTGTGCACGGGCGGCTACAGCCGCGCGCTCATCCGTCACATGGTCACGCAGAAGGAGATGCTCGGCGGCATTCTGCTTTCGATGCACAACATCTACTACCTGCTCAACCTTATGCAGCGTGCCCGCCAGGCCATTATCGAGGGCCGCTACGGCGCGTTCGTGAGCGACTGGATGAACAGTCCTGCTGCGGTGGATTACTAAGGGCGACAGACACGCTTGCGGAGCGTGGGCAACGGCAAAGGCTGAGCGGCAGCCGCTCGTCACATTCTCTGACGCTGGCTGCGCGACCGCTGACCGATAGCTTGCAAGCACTTGATACATCGTGGGTACCATACCGAATAGTTGATGTTCGGGCGGGTGTTTGGCGCATGGCGTCGACCCCGCCCGTTTTTCTTTTTCTCGATAGGAGCACCCATGATTAAGAACGAGAATGTCGAGGGCGAGCTTGCCTACGACGAGACGTACCGCCGTGGTCCCGTGGTCATGCGCGGCCCCATGATTCCTAAGGACAACACCTACGCCAACCTGCTGGCGCCCGAGGAGTCGACCGACTGGCTGCATGCCGATCCGTGGCGCGTACTGCGCATCCAGGCCGAGTTTGTCGATGGCTTTGGCGCACTTGCCGAGTTAGGGCCTGCGGTGACCATCTTCGGTAGTGCCCGTACGCCCAAGACCGATTCACTCTACAAGGCGGCGCGCACGGTCGGCCGTAAGATTGCCCAGCGCGGCGTGGCGGTTATCACCGGTGGCGGCCCCGGCATCATGGAAGCGGCCAATAAGGGAGCGGCGAGCGTCAACGGCAAGTCAGTCGGCCTGGGTATCGAGCTGCCGCACGAGCAGGGGCTCAACAAATACGTGAACCTGGGTATGGATTTCCGCTACTTCTTTGTGCGCAAGACCATGTTCGTTAAGTACAGCTCGGGCGCCATCGTGTTTCCCGGCGGCTTTGGCACGCTCGACGAGATGTTCGAGGTGCTCACGCTGGTGCAGACGCACAAGGTCAAGCGCATGCCGCTCGTGCTGGTGGGCAGCGAGTACTGGCAGGGCCTGTTCGACTGGCTCAACGGCCCGGTGATGGACGCCGGCATGATCAGCCCACTCGATCCGGAGCTGGTGCACATCACCGACGACCTCAACGAGGCCGTCGACATTGCCCTGAGCGGGTTGATGTAGGGCAATCGTGCCCCACCGCGATATGAATATGTATAGCAATCTGATGCTATCTAACGTCAGTTTGCCATTTATATTGGGTATACTGATGCAAAAGACGAGGGCGAGGAGGTCGCGTATGTCTACTGCAACGGTTAAGCCTACGACGGTTCGCATCGAAGAGGGGCTCAAGGAGCAGGCGACTGAGTTCTTGGATTCGGTCGGCCTCAGCCTCAATTCCTATCTCAATCTTGCCGTTCGGCAGCTTGTAAATCAGCGAAAGATTCCTTTTGAGATTGTAGGAAGGGCGGAAGTGCCCAACGAGGCGACGAGGCGTGCCATGGTAATCGCCGAGGCTCATGAGTTGGGGATTTTGCCGGACGATAGCCCGTCATTCAACAACGCCGATGAGCTTATGTCATTCCTCGATGAGGGCTAAGCGATGTTTGAGATTAAGGTCGAGGCTCAGTTTAAGGCCGACTACAAGCGAACGATGCAGAGTCATCCGCAGCTAAAAACCGAGTTTAAGGCGGCAGTTGCCGAGCTTGCGGCACATGGTTCGCTTCCGGCGGAGTACGGTGCCCACGAGCTCTCCAACCCGGGCGGCAACTACAACGGGCACATCGACTTCCATCTATCCGGCGGCCTGATCGACGTGGTCGTTCTCTACCTGCCGCATAAAACTAATCCGGTGATTCGACTGGTCAGAATGGGTTCGCATCAAGAACTGTTCCAGGGCCCACTGAGCTAGCCACTCGCTTTTAACTTGCGGTGGAATAGGGATTGATTGGCGGCTGATACGCCAAAAAACAGTCCCTATTCCACCGCAAGTGGTGGGGATGTCCTACCTGTTGACGTGGCATCTGGCTTTCCCTTGTGGTTGATTTCGTCTAAGAGCTCCGCTGCGATCTCGCTGTTTTTGAACCTGATGCTGCAGTCTTCTTTCTTGGGGAAAGCTAGTAGCGGGATCGTTCCGTACCAGATTGTTTCTTCGTCAATTATCGCTGCACACAAACGTCCTTCTGCTCTAATGGCATGCTCGACGTTCATTTCTGCCAAAGTCTCGCTTGCATCTTCGCGCGGAGTCGAGGCAATGAAAAACTCAAGAGCAATCCCTCGGGCGGTGGCACCTTTGATTGCATCGCCGAGCTTTGCGAGGCAGGCGGCGGATGCGTAGGGCGCGGCAATGAAGATGCTCTTGGCGGCGCCAACGATGTCTTCAACCAGAGTCTCTACGGCATTGGCCGGTTCTATGAGAATGTTTTGATCGGACTGCTCGCTGCCACCGGTCACGTAGACTTCGTACCCGAGCTTGGCGTAGGTCTTGAGTCTCTTCTGGTACATGCGGGCGAGCATGGGTATAGATAAATCAACGTAGTCGAATATCTCAACCCGTCGCTTGCCCTCGTGGCTTCTATGGAGCCTGCCCGCCTGCTGCGTGATGCTGCCGTCCCACGATATTGGCGTGGCAATGAGTAGAGTGTCAAGGTAGGACAGATCGAAGCCCTCGCCCAAAAGGCTTTCGGTGGCGACGATGATTCGATGTTCATGCTCGAAGCGGGGAAGACTGCTCAGTATCGTTTTTCTTTCTTTGGCGTCGATTTCCCCGGTCAGGAGAACGGGTTCGTGTCCTTGGTTTTTGAGCATCCCGAACAGCTCCTCGGCATGCTTTTTCCTTTTAGTCAGCACGAGCGGATGCCGGCCGTTTGACGCAGCTTCAATAGCGTCGTTGACAATCAATTCGTTTCTAGCTGCATGCGTGCACAGCAGGTCGAGAATCTGATTGAAGTTTGCACCTGGCTCGTAGGCGGGTAGTCGAATTCCAGTAAAACGAGGCCGTACGATGCGCTGGATGCCCTGCTGAATCGCTTGCGCTTTTGGATCGATAACATAACGGAGCGGGCCGCAGAGCATGGAGAGCGCCCGCGTAAGGCCGTCGGATCGTTCGGGCGTCGCAGAAAGGCCGTATACGTATTTGGCCGGGGCGGACTTGAGAATAAGCTCGAGCTGTGGTGCGGCGGCATGGTGGCATTCGTCGCAGATAATGAGGCCGTAATTACGAACAAGGCCCTTAACTATCGGCTCTCCAGTTTGGCGGTCTTTGCCAGATAACGACTGGAACGAAGCGATGTCGACGAGGCCGCTTACGGCCATTTTGCCTCCTCCTATTTGTCCGATGACCGGAGGCTGCCTTTTGCTGATTCGTCCTTTTGGGGTTCGGACGGGCTCCCTGTTGTCCGTAATGTCGATAAATCGCTCGAGCTGGGATTTCCATTGGGTTATGAGTGCGGTTTTGGGAACGATGACGAGCGTTGGAAGACCAATGGATGCAATAAGATAAGCTCCGATGACTGTTTTACCGAAGCCTGTCGGCGCGGACATGATTCCGTCTTCGTATATGAGCATCTGATCAGCGGCGATTTGCTGCTCAGGGCGAAGGACTCCTTTAAATGCCATAACAATCGGATTACCCGATTTGCGCTCGTCTGAATAGTGGGCGGTAACGCCGGTCTCTTGAACTAGCTGCTCAAGTTGAGTTTTGCAGCCCCGGGGAATTGCAACATGACCATCTCTCAGTTCGCTAAGGTCTATGAGTCGCGGTTTGCCGAATACTGATTGATGCATGGACTGCGCGCGATAGAATGCCGGATTGGCAAATGTCGCAAGTCCGCGGATTTCCATTTGAGCTGCTGGACTCAGAGACTTCTCGGGGATGTACAGCATATCGGCTTGAATAACGGGCAGCGATGAGGGAAAGTCCCGCGATGTGAGTGGTAGTCGCTTTCGTGGTCTTTGGGCATACCGTTTGCCCTTGTTTGCCACCGTAGTTGTTGCTGGTCCGTGCGGGTTGTTTCCAGGGGCCTCAATCAGATCTTGCACCGTCGAGCGCGGAATCAGCTGGACTTGTGATAGATAGAGCCATTGGTCGGGAAAGGGCTTGAATTGTTCGTCTACAAATACACTGTTTCCTTCACGTTGCGCCTTGCCTTGAAAGGGGAGTGCGATGAGGTTTCCGAAGCCTCCATCGGGAATAGTGGCCTGAGCGGGTAGCATTCGATCAAAGGCCTCGAACGTGATTGTCTTATTATGCGCCGCAGCTTCGGTTATGAGGCAACTTCCAAACTCTCGGGCAGCCTTTGCGCTGATTGGCTCGAGGAAGAAAAACCAGATGTGGGCGCCGTTGCCGGACCTTGAGCGCTCAACAGCGGCGTTAATGCCCCGTCGTATTGCAACAAGCCGTACGGCATTTGTTGCCTCTTTCCAGTCCGCTTTGTCAAAATCGATGACGAGACCTTTCGTGTTGCAGTTCCTATCGAGAACATATTGCCCGAGGACATCGCGGAACCGGTCATCGTTGCCTTTAAAGTGAGCAATGATTGCGGCATCGCTTAATTCCGGGAAGACGCGATTGCTGCATTCTACGCATTTAACTCTTTGATGGGCTGCTTTGGGGCAAATTCCTGGCTCCCACTCATTAGCACAAGCAGGCGTATAGCCAATGCCCCCGTCCTTTCTGCGATATCCATGAGCGTAAACATCTTTGCGCCCGGTAAAGAGACTGCGAAAGAGCTCGAGTTTATCGCGTGCTGGGCTCGCGCTGGTGACGATGCCCTCGATTTGCGCTCGTTCATCGAACAAAGCGCCAGCTTCTTCCCACTCTTCTAGCGTTGCGTAGCGTACGTCTGAACCGTTGTTGCAAATGACGATTTGTCGGTGTTGGTCCGATATATGTGTGATCGTCTGATCGTATTTAAATTGTGCGGTCCCAAAGAGGGCGTATTGATGCATGGCGTTGCCCATTTGAATGCCGTCCTTGTATTGGAGTTGTTGAGACGAGGGTACGGCATTACGGCTTTTTGGGATATGTAATTTCGATTCAAGTTTGCTAATGGCAAGGGATTATTCTGCGAGCGGCTTTCGGTCGATGCCAAGGCGCGCGACGGTCCTTGATAATCAGGGTTTGCGGTCATATGGGTAGCCGGAGGCGTAAAGAGCGGACCTCATTCAGACCCGGTGGGCAAAAAATGGAAAATATGAGTACTGTTGCTCAGTTAGTCTCATATCATTTGAGAAGTATCTAAGACCAATTGACTGAGTTTTAGTATATTCACCCCCCTAAACACGACGATTCGGGGCTTTATGGAGCTTGAAATCGGTGGAAGCGGGCAATTTCAGCGAAATTTTGCTGTTACTAAATTTATGACAGTACTCATATTTGCCATTTTTTGCCCACCGGGTACCGCTAGGGGCTAGTCGAAGCTCCCCCAAACAGCTGGGAATGCGCCGATCGTCAGCATATCTTGTATATGGATGGCTCAGCAAAAGAAGTTGCGGTGGAATAGGGATTGATTTGCGGTTGATAAGCCAAAAACAGTCCCTATTTCACCGCAACTGATGTGGACGTCCCTAGCGAGTTGGCTGGTAGCGGGGGCAGTAGCTGATGGCGATGGCGTCGACGCCTACGTGGGTTGCGATGGTGCAGCCGATGGGGCCGGTGCCGGCGTCTACGTAGTCCTGGCCTGCGAGCGCTTGGTTGACGAGCTCCTGCTCCTCAGCGGCACCGGTTGTGAGCACGCGTACGCTTGAACCCGGGTGTTCTGCCAAAAATGCGAGGCAATCGGCCATGGTGTTGGCGACGATGCGCTTGGCGCCGCGGCCCTTCTTGATGGCCTTGATCTCGCCCGATTTCCACTCCGGCGAAACGGCCAGGCGAATGTTGAGCATCTGCGTCAGCTGGCCAGCGAGCTTGGGCGCGCGGCCGTTCTTGACCAGGTTCTCGAGCGTGCGCGGAATCAGCAGCAGATGGGCGTCGGGCAGCGTCGCGCGGATCTGAGCCTCGGTCTCGTCTAGGCTGCGGCCGTCCTCGCGCATGGCGAGCGCGTACTCTACCAGCAGACCCTCGGCGCCCGAGCCGGTGCGCGAATCGATGCAGCGCACGTCGAGCTCGTGGGTATCGGTCACCTGGCACGCGTTGGCGTAGCAGGCAGACCACTCGCTGCATAGCGAGATAAAGATGGCGCTATCGTGGCCGTCGGCGAGCACGCGGTCAAAGAGTGCCTTGAATTCACCGGCACTCGGCTGCGAGGTGTGCGGTAGCTGCTCGGAGCCTGCCATGCGGGCGACGTATTCCTCGGCGGTGATTTGCACCTGGTCGAGCAGATCTTCGCCCTCGATAATCACATGCAGTGGAATCACGTAAATGCCGAGCTCTTGGGCACGGGCGGGGGAGATGTCCGACGTGGAGTCGGTTATGATGGCAAAAGACATAATTGCACCTTTCGTTGGGGCGTTTGCGCGCCGCCTTCTGAGAGCAAAGTGCGACAAGTATAGTAGAGTCATTCCACATTGCTAGGTTCAATTGTTGAATAGTCAACAGTTTGAAGTGTCGGTGTGGAAATCATCAACTGGGGAAGAGGGATGCCGATGGAGGCACTGGAGATATGCAAGCGGCCGGTCGTGCTGTTTGATTTCGATGGCACGGTGGCCGATACAGGCCGGGCGGTGATGACCTCGACGCGCAAGACGCTTGCTGCGCGCGGGTTTTCGGAAGCGCAGATGGGTGACCTGCGCCGTATGATCGGGCCTCCCCTGTGGAAGAGCTTCCACGACTTTTATGGCTTCTCGCGCGAGGAATCGCTTGTGGTGGCCGACGAGTACCGTGCCTTTTTCGATGAGCTGGGGCCGGATGAGTACCCCGTGTTCGACGGGATCCCCGAGCTGCTGGATGGGTTGGTCGCCCAAGGCAAGCGTATGGCCGTCGCGACGTCGCGCATGGAAACGAAGTGCATCGATATGGTGCATGAGCTGGGGCTTTGCCAGTTTGAGGCCGTGGTTGGCATGAATCCGCCGCAGGGGCGCGAGACCAAGGCGGATTCGGTCCGCGATGCGCTGGCGGCCCTGGGCGCGACGGCCGACGGTGCCGTGATGATCGGCGACCGCTTTAACGATGTGGAGGGCGCGCACGCGATGGGCGTGCCGTGTATCGGCATCTATTCGGGCGCGGCGGCACCGGGGGAGCACGAGGCCGCGGGCGCCGATGCGGTGGTGCACTCGGTGGCCGAGCTTGCTAAACTTTTCGCTATATAAGTATGTGATGTGAGAGGCGGGCGCGCTCGCCGCTCATTGGTAAGGAGGTCGTCCATGAATCAGGTGGAGCAGAGCGTCGCTGAGTATGTCGACGAGGTCTGGGAGGACGTTGTCGCCGATATCGAGCAGCTGGTGGGCTATCCGTCCGTGGCCGTTGCTACCGATGCGGAGCCCGGTGCGCCGTTTGGCCGCCCGGTCCGTGATGCGCTTGATTGCGCGCTCGGTATCGCGCAAAAGCTCGGCTACCAGACGAGCGATGACGAGGGCTTTGTGGGCATTGCCGATATTCCGGGCCGCGGCGACAAGCAGCTCGCGACCATCTGCCACGTGGACGTGGTTCCCGCCGGCCCCGGTTGGAATACCGACCCGTTTGCGATGGAGCGTCGCGAGGGCTGGCTGCTCGGTCGCGGCGTTATCGACGACAAGGGTCCGGCGGTACTGTCGCTCTACGCCGGCGCCTATCTGCTCAAGCACGGCATCACCCCGCGCTATACCTTCCGCGCGCTGCTGGGATGCGATGAGGAAGTGGGCATGTCCGACGTTCACCATTATCTGGAGAACTATGCAGACCCCGACTTTCTGTTTACACCCGATGCCGAGTTCCCGGTCTGCAATGCCGAGAAGGGCCAGTTTGGGGCGACGTTTGTGAGCTCCAAGATCGACGGCGGACGCATTGTGTCCTGGAGCGGTGCCGAGGCGAGCAACGCCATTCCGTCGCAGTCTATCTGCGAGCTCGCGATTGCCGCCGATGAGCTGCCGGCGCCGGTCGAGAACGCCGACCGCCTAGAGATTACGGCGCTCGATAACGGACATGCGCAGATTTTCGCTCACGGCATTGGCGGTCATGCCTCGATGCCCGAGGGAACGATCAATGCCGTTGGCCTCATCGTGGCGTATCTGCGCGAGGCCGAGGACGCGTTTGGCGCACGCGATGAGCGCCTGCTGACGCCTGCCGAGCACGAGTTTGTCAAGTTTCTGGCCTTTGTGCATGCGGATGCCTATGGCCGCGGCCTGGGTATCGACGCGACGAGCTCCGCGTTTGGCCCGCTCACCTGCAACCCCGGCGTCATCCGCGTGGCGGATGGTCACATTGAGCAGGTAATCGACGTGCGCTTCCCCGATAGCACGAGCGCCGATACCATCCGCGAGCAGCTCGAGCCGCTCGTGGGCCGCTTTGGTGTGACGTGCCAGCTGGGTCGCGCGAAGGTGCCGTTCTCGGTCTCTGCCGATGATCCGGCCGTGAAGGCGCTTATCGATACCTATAACGAGTTTACGGGTAAGCATGCCGAGCCCTTCGCCATGGGCGGTGGCACGTACGCGCGCAACTTTGCTCGCGCTGTGTCGTTTGGCCCCGAGGAGACCGGCCTTGAGCTTCCTGCATGGGGTGGCCAGATGCACGGCCCCAACGAGTGCGCCAACGAGGAACAGCTCAAGCAAGCTCTCAAGATCTATATCGTGGCGATCCTTCGTTTGAATGAATTAGAGCTTTAAGGTTACGCGGTTTCCCAATCTAAGTTGCGGTGGAATAGTTCCTAGAATGGGCCATTTGATGGCCAAACAGGAACTATTTCACCGCAACTTCGTTTTTATTGGTGTAAAAGACTGGCCATGTTTGGCGGCGGGTTTGTTATTCGTTTGTAAAGGCTGGGTCGCGCTTGCGGTAAGGGTCTATCAAAAGCCCGTAAGAAACTGCAGATAAGGCGGTCTTCGCCCGATCGAGGCCGTATCTTTCCAAACAGCAAAGCGGGCAGGGTGCCCGCGATTCGCATGTATGAAAGGAAGATCATGCTCGATCAGGCTTATTCTCGTCGTCAGTTCCTCGGCCTTGCTGGTGGTCTTGCCAGCATCGTCGGTCTCGGTCTCGTTGGCTGCGGCGGCGCAGGCGCATCCGACGCCGCCGACAAGGGTAGCGCCGCTGCTGCCGAGTCCGTCTCCGGCGAGGTGACCTACGACGGTGCCTCCTCGTTCCAGGCTCTCGTCGAGGCTGCTGCCGAGAAGTTCATGGACGCCAACCCCGACGTCTCCATTTCCGGTTCGGGTAACGGTTCGGGCAAGGGTCTGACCGCCGTCGTCGCTGGCACCGTCACCATCGGCAACTCCGACGTCTTCGCCGAGACCAAGCTCGAGGCCGACCAGGTCAAGAACCTCGTCGATCACGAGGTCGCCGTCGTGGGCATGGGTCCCGTCGTCTCCAAGAACGTGACGGTCGACGACCTGTCCCTCGAGCAGCTCAAGGGTATCTTCTCCGGCCAGATCACCAACTGGAAGGAGGTCGGCGGCGGCGACGCCACCATCGTCGTCCTCAACCGCAAGGCCGGCTCCGGCACCCGCGCCACCTTCGAGGCCGCCGTCTTTGGCGACGAGACCGTCGACTTTAAGGGCGATGCCGAGCTCGACAAGTCCGGCGATGTCCAGACTCAGATGGCCAGCACCGATAACGCCATCTCCTACCTCGACTTCTCGCACTTCGATGACTCCAAGTTTAACGCCATCAAGGTCGAGGGCGTCGAGCCCAAGAGCAAAAACGTCACCGACGACTCCTTCAAGATCTGGGCGACCGAGCACATGTACTGTGCAAAGGACGCCGACGACGCCACCAAAGCCTTCCTGGAGTTCATGCTCTCCGACGACGTCCAGAGCAAGCTCGTCGAGGAGCAGGGCTTTATCCCCGTCTCTGCCATGAAGGTCGTCAAGGACGCCAGCGGCAAGGTCTCCGCTAAATAAGTAATCGCCCCCGGAAAGGTTTGCAATGGCAAAACAGCTGCCAAAGCGCGACCTTGAGAACGTGGGCCTGGGCGTCACGGGCGCGTGCGTAGCGCTCGTGACGCTTGTCGTTGCCGCGCTCATCTTTATGGTCGCCCAAAAGGGCCTCTCGGCTTTTGTCAAGGACGGCGTCTCGGTCGTCGAGTTTTTCACCGGCACCAAGTGGGATCTGGCCAACACAGCCAAAAGCGGCCTGCCCTATACCGGCGCCCTGCCCCTGATCGTCACCTCGTTTGCGGTCATGGTGCTCTCCACGCTCATCGCGCTGCCCATCGCCATCGGCTCTGCCATCTTTGCGGTCGAGATCCAGCCTAAGTTTGGTTCCAAGGTTTTTCAGCCGCTTATTGAGCTTTTGACCGGCATTCCCTCGGTCGTCTTTGGCCTGATCGGCTTTCACGTGGTCGTCGGTCTTATGAAGAGCGTTTTCCACGTGAGCACGGGCCTGGGCATCTTGCCCGGCGCCATCGTGCTGGCCGTTATGATCCTGCCGACCATGACCACGCTTTCGGTCGATGGCCTGCACGCTGTGCCCGATAGCTACCGTCAGGGCTCGCTCGCGCTGGGCTACACCCGCTGGCAGACCATCTGGCACGTGGTGCTCAAGTCCGCCATGCCGTCGCTCATGACTGCGGTCATCCTTGGCATGACCCGCGCCTTTGGCGAGACGCTCGCCGTGCGCATGGTTATCGGCGGTATTGAGGCCATGCCGACGTCGCTGCTGTCGCCGGCGTCCACCATCACCACCACGCTCACCACGTCTATGGCGGTCTATGCCGAGGGCTCGGCCCAGGACGATGTTCTGTGGGCACTCGGCCTGCTGCTGATGGGCATGAGCCTCATCTTCATCCTGATCATCCACCTTATCGGCCGCAAGGGGGCGAAGGCTCGTGGCTAGCACGCGTATCCACATCGACGAGGCGAGGCTCGGGCGTGTCCAAAAGCAGGACCGCTTCGCCACGGGCGTGTTGACGGCGATCGTCGCCATCGTCATGCTCATCGTCGTCTCCATGGTGGCCTATATCCTGTTCGAGGGCATCTCGACGCTGTTCCAGCCGGGCTTTCTCACGGAGCCGTCGCGCGCCAACGGAACGCAGGGCGGCGTGCTCTACCAGCTGTTCGACTCGTTCTACCTGCTGCTGATCACTCTAGTCATCTCGGTGCCCATCAGCCTGGGCGGCGCGGTCTTCCTGGTTGAGTACGCGCCGAACGGACCCATCCGCGACATCGCCTCCACCGCCATCGAGACGCTGTCCTCGCTGCCTTCCATCGTCGTCGGCATGTTCGGCTTTCTGGTGTTCTCGGTGCAGCTGGGCTGGAAGTATTCCATCATCTCCGGCGCCGTCGCGCTCACCATGTTCAACATTCCCATCCTGGTGCGCGTGATTCAGCAGGCGCTCGAGGACGTGCCGCAGGCCCAGCGCGATGCATGCCTGGCCATGGGCCTCACCCGCTGGGAGTCCACACTGC
>CABRZY010000029.1 GCA_902475475.1 uncultured Collinsella sp. | reverse complement strand
CTTTAATGGCCTGGTCAAACGCATTGCCCGCACGGTCGGCCTCATCCTCGGTCTGGCGCTCAAGTTCGAGTTCTTTGTTGCGGCATTCGACGTAGTCTTCCAGGGCCTCTTTGAATTCATTGAAGTGGTATTCGAAGCCATTTCTGATGGACGAGGGCGGCATAAGGGCGCTTCCAAGCGTAACCACGCCGAAGCCGCACGCTTCGCATGTATCACGACCATCATAATCAGCAACAGATGCCAGCCCACTCGGAGTCCCTTTCTGATAGACGGGGCATTCGACTCCATAATGCAGATATGTTCTGCCGTCATTGTTGCTTACAGGCCATGCAGCATCGGTGTAAAGCTCGGTCGGCCGCACCTCGTTTGGGACACGCGGCAATAGTGGGATATAGGCAGAAAACCGTTCGCCATCATCTTTTATGTATGCTCGATCGACCTCTTCAATCGCATAGGCATAGAACGCTTTTCGAGCGGCTGACTGCGCTTTCATCTCGACGCTCGATCCCTGAGGTTTTTCATTCGCCAAGCGCTGTCGGTAATAGGTTTTCGCGCGATCGAGCGCTATTTGCGGCTCCCATGTGATGCTCGACTTTTCATGACGGTTCTGGCTGTCAGATAGTTCTGCTAGTTTTTTCGCACGCTCCCACATACACGAGTACTTGCCAATCGAACTCTCGTCCGACCCACCACAATCCGCCAGCCAAGCGCGCTCTTTAGCCTTCGCCGTGTCCTCAGAGGCCTTCCGCAGCTCCTCGGCCGCACGCTCTAAATCATCCGATGTGTCTTTAATGGCATCGGTCGAGATCTCGGACCCCTCGAGCGCAGCGAAGTCCGACTCGGATGTCCTGGGCACGGCAAGCGCCGTACCGGTATAGGTCACACTATCGGTATCCTGCGCCGACACCGCCTGCGTGGCACGCGCGGCGATCAGATACGGCAGAGCCGTCTCGATTTTCTGTAAGCCTTCCGATGCGCTTTTGGCAAACTTGTTGCGCGTTTTAATGATCTCAATCCCGGTGTCGACCATATTGCCGGCAACTGGTTCGGCACCCGGGATGAGGATGGCGACCAGGCCCGTCCCGATCGTGGCAAACCCCGCTAGCCCCAGACTCAAGATGCTCGCATCCACCACCGTCGCAGCCGTGTGATAGGACGACACTACGTTGGCACCCGCCAGCGCGCCGCTATCGGCAGCCACCTGGGTATCCCCAGCACGCGACATGCTCCATATCGCCGCGGTCGACGAAAACAGCAACGTGAGCACCACTAGGATGACCACGGCAGAGGAAAGCGTGGTGTAGGCACCGTCTTCGATAAACAGGTCGATACCGGCTCGACCCATAAAGCCGCCTCGCTTGCGATGGCAGCTCGGACGGCGCGTCAAAACGCGTCTAGACCAGAAACGCTTAATCCCATGCAGCAATCCACGAATCATAATCTCCCTCCAGCCATTCGGGACGCGATTGATACGAGACATCGACCTTGAGCTCAACGTAGCCGCCCTCGGCGGTACCCATAGCCTGCGCAAACGCACCGATCACAGGCAACGGCTTGACCTCGCCGGAAACGGACACGGACGAGACGCCACCCGCACCGGCCCGGCCAAGCTCGATATCCCACGACAACGGCCCGCCGGCATGAAAGATCGAAACGTTGGGCACTGCGGCAAGCCGGCGGCGGGCGAACTCCTTAAGATCGTCGTCCTCCGCCGTCGTCGTGGTCATGAGCCGCGCGGTCTCGGCGGCGGCAGACTCCATGACCGCGCGCGTATAAAGCAGGCACACCGGTTGCAGTGCGAGAAGGATGAGCGTCAGAAACGTCGGCAGCAAAAAAGCGGCCTCGACCGTAGACTGCGCCCGGTCCTCGCGCGCGATATCAATACAACGCGATGTCCTTAGCGCCCGCAGCGGCGTCGATAACCGACGTCGAGGCAACGCCATGGGATGCCGCCCGCTCAACCAGCGCCGCCAAGCGCCCATCGGCGCCAGCACGCCAAAGCCCCGCGATCGCCAGCACGATCGATAACAGCGCCACTGTGACGATGGCGTATTCCACAGTCGCTTGGGCAGCCTCTTCACGCAGAACGCCATGCATTTCACGATCCCTCCTTTGAGCTTATTGTTTGCGGGACCAGGCGCACGGCGCGCAAACGACACGAGGCATCGCCAGCATCCGCGGCAACCGTCACCATATCGACCCAGCCGCGTCCGTCGCGCACGATGGCGCCCCACACGTTTCCCTTGATGTCGAGATAGCCGCTCAGAGCAAGTTGCGCCGTGGGTACCTCGCGATAGGCACGCAGCATATCCGCCGCCGCTTCGGTCATCGGTCGGTCTTCGGACCATGCAAGCCGGACCGCAATCGCGTTGCCCTCAGGCGAATCCGTCGCAGTGCCAGACCGCTTGTCGAGCGTCCGCAGAAAGGTTTGCGCCGTGACAGCGACATCCGAATCGTCCGTATCTCGCATCTCATCTTTTTGAGACGCCACCGCCGAATCTGAGCCCGAATCGAAGGCGGCCCCAGGACGCTGCTGCCGCGCGGCGTTAAGCCCCCAAAGCACCGCCGCTATCGCCACGGTCAGGCAAGCAAACACCAGCAGCACCCCGATGGGGCGCTCGCCCTCTACAGGCTGTTGATGCCCTCGCTGATCGCATCCCATAGCTCTTTAACCTTGCCCTTAAATGCGACGATGGCGATAATCGCGATCACCACAAGCACGCCCACCAAAATGGCGTACTCGGTGGTACCCTGCGCACTCTCCTCCTGCAGTAGCTCCTTGGCGCGTTGACGAACATGTGCCGCCCGGCAAAACGCCCAGCCCTGGACCTTGCCAGCAGCGTCAGTCATCGTGTTCATGTATTCCTCCCTACATCATCCCGCCTGCTCCCAGCAGCGGGCCCAATATGGACAGAAGCAACGCCGGCAAGATGAGCGTGCCGGTGGGAATCAGCAGCTTGACGGGCGCACGCTCGATCTCGCGCTCGACCGCAGCGCGATGAGCCGCACGGATCTCGCGACTTTGAGCGGCCAGCGTCTCGGCAAGTGGGGCACCCAGGGCGAGCGCCTGCCCCACCGTGATGGCAAAGGTCTCGAGCGCTCGCACGTCCAGGTCGCGCGCGGCGGCCAACAACTCGTCCTCACGCGTGCCCACGCCCACCTGCCACGCCATGCAGGCCCGCTCAAGGCGAAGAGCCAGCACTGACCGGCGGTTGGCGCAGAAAATCTCAAGCGCCGCATCAAACGAAAGACCGGCCGAAAGACCCAAGCGCACAACATCGATCATCTCGGACACTTCGCCGAGCGACACTCGCGCCGGGCCGCCCACTCCAACCGCGCCCTTCACTCGCGCGGTCAGGGCATCGACCACTGAGCGACCCGCGGCAGCGACCAGCACCGCCTCGCGCTTGCAGGCCCCTGCGATCTTGCGTGCATCCGCCCGATCCAAACCCGTCGCGACAAATACACTCAGGGCGCACAGGCAAGCCGCAACTGCAACCGGGGCGCTCATAGCTCCACCCGCATAATGCGTCGGATAACCACCAGGGCAACGGCATTGAGGGCAAGACCCAGCACCACAGCGCCCACGCCGGCAGGCGTCGCAAGACCGCGACGAAAATCTGCCGAAAGCAGCGCCAACACCGCGCACATGCCCGCCGGCATCGCCGCGACCATATGCGCAGACATGCGAGCCTGCGACGTCTTGACATCCAGGCGGCGCTTGAGCTCAATGCGCTCCCCCACCATGCTCGACGCCTCGGACAGTAAGTCGGCAAGCGGAGCACCGGTGCGCTGAGACACCTTAAGCGCCAAGGTCACAAGCGAAAGGCCGGGAGCGTCGATGCGCACGAGCAAGTCATCGAGCGCGTCGGTCGCCGAGATACCGCAATCGATCGCCGCCGCCACCCGCAAAAACTCGGTATGCACCGGTTCTTGCGCATGAGCGCCCACAAAGCGCATGCCCTGGGCCAGCGAATGTCCCGAGGCAAGCGACATGGAAAGTGCGGTAAACGCCTCGGGCATGGCCTCTTCTGCATCGTGTTGCTCGCGCCGGCTCTCAAAGCCATCCCGAGCGGCGCCAGCGGCAATCGGAGCAACAAGTCCCAAGGCAAACCCGAGGGGCGATAACGACACCATCGTTAGTAAAACGCAGCAGACACCGCTCGATAGCAGTAGAAACGCCAAACGCCCCGAAGCATCTTCGATCACGAGGCCAAGGCGATGCGCCGGAGCCAGCGATGTCCACGAACGGGCGATCTTTTTCAGCAGATCGTTTTCCACCAGCTCACGCGGCAGCCTCTCTGCCACCGTCTCGAGCGCCTGACGCGCCAGCTCCGCCGGCGGCACCTGCGGCACACGAGGTTCCGCCCCGCACGCCGTCGCAACAGAAAACCCTGCCAAACCCCCTACGACGAGGGGCACAGCGACCTCCATTCGTCCACCTCCTCTTGTGTGAGCGTCCCCGACCGCAGGCCTTCTGCGATAAACGGCGGCTCGCGGTCAAGCTTCCAGGTGCGTTCGGCGGCATCGAAAGTCACGTAGCGTTCGAGCTCAACACCGCCCGACGTGCCGCGATGAACCCCCGAATATGAGGCCACAAAGCGCCTGCCATCTGCATGACGCTCGGACATCACGATGCCGTCGAGCGCCATGGCGATCTGCTCTTCGATAAGCTCACTCGGCAAATCGATGCCGTAGCGCGCAAGCAGCGTCAGGCGAACCACGGTCTCCTGCTCGGTACCCGCATGGAGCGTGGTGAGCGAGCCGTCGTGGCCCGTGTTCATGGCCTGCAACATGTCGCAGCACTCGGCACCACGCACCTCGCCCACCACGATGCGGTCGGGGCGCATGCGCAGGGCATTAGTTACTAGGTCGCGAATCGTCACCGCACCCTCACCCTCAATCGAAGCCTCGCGCGCCTCTAGGCGCACCACGTGCGGATGATGCGCAAACTTGAGCTCGGCAGAGTCCTCGATCGTCACGATGCGCTCGCCGGTGGAAATCTCGCATGACAACGCGTTGAGCAGGGTGGTCTTACCAGATCCCGTGCCTCCCGCAACCGCCAGGTCCTGTCGCAGCGACACCGCGCACGACAGCAGCTGCGCATACCAAAGCGGCAGCGACCCCAGCCCCACAAGCTCGTCCAGTGAGCAGATGCGGTCCGAGAACTTTCGGATGGTGAGAATCGGTCCGTCAATCGCCACAGGCGGAATCACCGCGTTGACGCGATAGCCCGTTTTGAGGCGGGCGTTGACGATGGGGCTGCGTTCGTCGATACGGCGGCCAAGTGGCGAGATGATGCGGTCGATAAGCACACGGATCTGCTCATCATCCTCAAACGCATGCTCGATGGGGTACAAGACGCCGCCGCGTTCAAAGAAAGCCGAGCGGCAGCCGTTGATCATGATCTCGGTAACGGTGTCGTCCTCGATGAGCGGCTGCAACGGCCCCAAGCCCACCACGTCATCCAAAATCTCGTCGATGATGGTCTCGCGCTCGGGCGTCGCGAGATCGGTCGGTTCCTCAACATTGAGCGCCGCCTCCACCGCGGGACGCAATTCCGAGCGGGCAAGTGCCGGGTCGATATAGGCGCTGATACGCGCCACTTCGTCGTAACCCATGCGGTCCATCACGGCGCGCTTGGTGCGTCGTTTCACCGCGCGGCGACGCCCCGCATCTACAGGCGCTGCCGCCGCTGCAGCGCCGGCAGCCTTAATCCTCGTTTGCAGACTCATCGCTGATCACCCTCGCGCGACCAGGGAAGGCGGATACGCGGGCGCTCGGTACGCGTTGCACGGTCGGCGACCATATCGCTCCAAGGGCCGACGGCGCACCCCAGTTCCACGAGCATCTCGCGCGTAGCCTCGCGCACGCTGGTCGCAAAAGCGCTGGTCTGCCCCACTGCCTCGTCAGCGCGTCCAAACGCCATGAGCGCGGCGAGATCCTGCCCGCCATCGGCGATATGAATCTTGGAGCTCAACGCACAGGCAATCTCAAAGCGCATGGCGACGTCCTCGTCTGCCCCGCGCGCACCGAACCGGTTGAACACGGCGCTCATGCGCGTGCGCGGCACACCCACTCGACTTGCCAGTTCAATGACGCGCGACGCCGATGTCGCGGACGACACCGCCGCATCGCCAACGACCAGGCAGCGGTCGCTCGCCGCCACCGCAGCCGCCACGGCATCACCCCAAAAGACCGAGGTGTCGACAAAGACCACGTCGGATTCGCGACGCAGAACATCAAGCAGTAGCTCCACCGGACGTGCCATGAGCTCGGCTTGCTCGGGCGCCGCGACGGGACCCCAGAGCGTAACGCCCGGCGCCACGCGCATCGATGCGGCTACGATATCCGGCTCGGCGAGCGCGCCCGCCGCCGACGGCTCGATAAGTGCCGCCATATCGCGCGGAGCATCGACGCCTAACAAGTCGTAAAGGTTTCCAAACATCAGGTCCAGGTCGAGCACGGCGGCACGCAAGCCCAACAGCGACGATGTGTGTGCCATGGTGGCAACGATCGTCGACTTGCCGCAACCGCCCGAACCCGAAATGGCGCAGATGACCGGAGCTCGGTGCGGCGAAGCGGCAGCGTCTGCCGGCGGCATCGGAGGCGGCGGGGCGGGAGGGCCGGCACAGCGCACCCGGCAAAGCCCTCAACTTCGTCGAGTTCATCCGCCAGATTCACGCCGTGCACGTATCCCATATCTACAGCCGGGGAGTCGCCAGCATGCTGTGCCGGCCCTCCAGCGTCATCGTATACAAGGGGGTTCCGGGGGCGCCGACCATGCTCGGCTTCCGCTTTTCCATAATCATCAACACGCGGGCCTCTTGTAGCGCGAGGCGCCCCGGGTTCCCTATCAACAAAAGCATCGGGCTCAATCGTCATGCGCCGATCGGAATCAACCGCTCCCTCGCCCGCGCGCCCGTTGCCGCATATACTGTGCGCAGCGATGACCTCGGTCGCCCCCGCGCGAAACAGTCCCTCGATATCCGACGGATCGAGCACTTCTATCAACACGACCACGCGACTCACGCGGCCTTCGGCCGTCAGGCGCGCAACAGTCTTGCGCACATCTTCGATATCAAACAGAGACGCCGCGATGATGGCAGCCCCGCGGCGCGACGGAAACGCCCGCGCCATGGAAACCAGCCCGTCCAGGTCACCCACGCGAAGCACCTGTGCACCCGCATCACGGCCCTCGACTTCCTGCTGCAACAGCCCGTAATCGCCGCACGCGCAGCACGCAAGCCAGATCGCCTTCATCACTCGTCGCCTCCGCTCTTTTTGCCGCGCGCCGTGGCGGGAATCGTCAAGCTGACCGTTCCCTTGCCCGATGCCCCCAGCAGTTCCTTGACGTCTTCGGGGTCAGCCGCCAGCGTCACCCATTCGATCTTGCCCTCGCGCGTGGCACCGGAATTCTCACTGGTATCGATCACGTGCGCGCCGCACAGTCGATCGGTTACGCCATCTTTTTGCACGTACACGTCCACATAGCTGCCCACGCCCGTGGCACCGCCGACCGAGTGCTCGGCATCGACCGCCACCGAAACGGCGACCTTGCCCTTAGGCACCTCGAGCTTGTGGCTCTCGGCCTTGGTGTAGACATTGCAGATCACGGCGTTTTTGGGAATACGCGAAGTCGTCACGTCGCCGCGCACCTGGCGCAGCTCGGTCGCCGCGTCACGCGGCAGCAGACTCGTCAGCCATTCCTGGGTTATGACATTGGTCTCATCGAGGGTCTCGCCCACATCGATATCGCGCGCCGCGACGCATACCTCGACGCGATCGCCACCGTACTTGGCCAAGGTCTCAGCCTGGACCTGTTCGGCTTGCGAGCGGATCGACGAGCCGTAAACCATGCAGAGCAGAGCAGCGAGCACGCCCGCGACCAGACTGATGGCGATGCGCTTGCTCTTGTTCACGGCCGCTCCTCTCATGGCAGTGCCGGGCGAATGCCCGTACCACCATTGTCTGGGCGGTCAGAGCGCAAAGCGGCGCAATCGCGATCTTGGTTTTCGATGTCAAACCAATCGCTGACCAAAAGCTGACCAGCCCGTCAAGCTCGTGGCAAGGTTTTGGTCAGCACGTCAGCAAACTGCATGTTTCGAGGCTTTTCCGCAGCAAAAAAGCCGTCTCCCGAACAGTTGGGAGACGGCTGTCATAGGAAAAATCAATTACAGATGGACATCGGGATCGAGCATTTGAGCGCTCACGCGCATGGATGACGCCAGGTTTTGGAACGTTTCCAGACGCAGGCTGTCGATCTGCCCGGCGTCCTCGGCCTCGCGAACGGCGCAGCCCGGCTCATGGGTATGCGTGCAATCGCCAAACCGGCACGCGTGCGATGCCTCGACAATCTCGGGGAAGGCGCACGCCAGACCCCGCTCGTGACCCACGAGCGGTAGGCTGCGCAGGCCCGGGGCATCGGCGATCACGCCGGCGTCGCCCGGCAGCGCCACCATCACGCGCGCGACGGTAGTGTGACGGCCCTGGTCGTCGCGTTCGCGCACACCGCCGGTCGCCAACGTATCGTGGCCCAGCAGTGCATTGAGCAGCGTCGACTTGCCGGCACCCGACTCGCCCAGAATCATGGCGCAGCTCCCGGCAGGCACGCAGGCACGGACCTCGTCCAGGCCGCGGCCCTCGGCAGAAGACGTCACGATCACGCGCACGTCCGGGCCCACTAGGCGGCGCACGCGGTCCAGATCGCGCTCGAGCTCCTCGGCATCGCAGCGGTCAGCTTTGGTGAGCACCACCACCGGCTCGGCATCGCAGTCGAGCGCCAACACCAGCGAGCGCGCCACGCGGTCGAGCAGCACCTCACCGGCACCGAGCGCCTGCACGATTAGCACGCTATCCACGTTGGAGCAGAGCACCTGGCGCTCTCCACGGGCACGGCCGCGCCAACGCTCAAAGCTCGTACGGCGTGGCAGCACGCACTCAATCACGCCCATATCGTGCCCGGGAGCGCGGCGCACCACCACACGGTCGCCCACGGCAGGCAGCAGGACCTCGTCCTCGCCGCGCGACTTGGCAAACCCCACGGCATGCTCGGCGCGGAAGGCATCATCGGCAGTCGCCACCAGCGGAAACCCGCGATCCAAGCGCACCACGGCGCCAAGCTGCATCTGCTCGGGCTCCTCGGCATGTGCGCAAAAGTCGTCAAATGCCGCCTGCTGAGCTTCATCGACCGGCAGGTCATCGAACGCCGGAACATCCTGCAGCGCGTCGAGTCCCGGCACGTTTGCCAGCAGCTCCTCGGCTGATGCGGGGGCCTCGGTCGCAAGCTTCCGACGACGATCGCGCTTAGCCCGCGCCCCCGTCGTCTTTTTCTTCGCTTTAGCCTTAGCCTTGCCCACAAGCGCCTCCCAGCACCATAAATCACAACTGAGCAGGTATTTTAAATCAAAAAGAGCTGGCCGGGCAAAGCCCTAAATCAAAAAGAGCCGGTCGAGCAAACGCTCGATCGGCTCACAAACTTTCCCTCAGCCCTTTATCATCCGCGCGGGAGAAAAGCCAGCAAGGATACCGCAGGGCCCGCCCGCCGGGAGGGGTTTCCTAAGGGCACATCCTTTATTCAAAACGAGCGGCCGAGCAATTGCTCGGCCGCTCACCTTCTTTCCCTCAGCCCTCTTTCATCCGCGCGGGAGAAAAGCCAGCAAGGATACCGTAGGGCCCACCCCGGGAGTGTTTTCTTCTGAGCGATCCCGCAGCGCGAAGCGCGAGGACCAGCGAAGAAGAAAACACGCAGGGGCGGGCCCGGACAGGTTAACTTACTCCTTCTCGACCGCGCGCATGATCGCCTTGTAGATCTCCATCAGCGGGATGATCAGGAAGGCCAGACCCAGCGCGGCAAGAACGCCCTTGAGCTCAAGCGTCACAGGGCCAAAGAACATCTCGGCAAGCGTCGGCTGCACGGTCACGATCACCGTCAGCACCAGTGCCAGCGCGGCGGAAGCCCACAGCCACTTGTTCTGCTTCTTCATGGTGAACAGCGACGCACGACGGCTGCGCATATTGAAGCAGTGGAAAATCTCGACCATGTTGAGCGTGATGAACGCCATCATCACGCCTTCCTCGTCGGCATTGCCGGCGATCATATCGGCGATGTGGATGTAGCCCATGTCAAAGTACACGCCCACAAAGAAGCTCGCCAGCACCAGCACGGTGATGATTAGGCCCTGGACCACGCAGTCCAGACCCATATTGCCGGCAAAGACGCCGTCCTTGGCGTTGCGCGGCTTGCGCTTCATGATGTCGCCCTCGGCGTCCTCCATGCCCAGCGCGAGCGCAGGGAAGCAGTCGGTAACCAGGTTCACCCACAGCAGCTGCACCGGCTGGAAGATGGTAAAGCCGATGAGCGTGGCGATAAACACCGAGAAGACCTCGGCAAGGTTGGCCGAAAGCAGGAACTGGATGACCTTGCGGATGTTGTCGTAGATGCGACGGCCCTCTTCGCAGGCACCGATGATGGTGGCGAAGTTGTCGTCGGCAAGCACCATGTCGGCAACGTTCTTGGTGACGTCGGTGCCGGTGATGCCCATACCGACGCCGATGTCGGCGCGCTTGATGGACGGGGCGTCGTTGACGCCGTCGCCCGTCATGGCCACGATCTGGTCACGCGACTTCCAAGCCTCGACGATGCGTGTCTTGTGCTCGGGTTGGACGCGGGCGTACACGCCGTAGTCCTCGATGTTCGCGTCGAGTTCCTCGTCGCTCATGCGATCGAGATCGGCACCGGTGATGGCATGGTTGCGATCGGTGACGATGCCCAGCTGCTTGGCGATGGCCACGGCAGTGTCGATGTGGTCGCCCGTGATCATGACGGTGCGAATACCGGCATCGTGGGCCTCGCGGATGGCGTCGGCGACCTCGGGGCGGACAGGGTCAATCATGCCGGACAGGCCGCAGAAGACCAGGTCGTGCTCGAGCGCAGCGGGGCTGCAGTCGCTCGGGACCTCGGTGTAGGTGCGGCTTGCCAGCGCCAGCACGCGCAGGGCCTCGTCGGCCATGGCCTTGTTGGCGGCCACGAGCTCGGCGCGACGCTCCTCAGTCAGCGGCACAACCTTATCGCCGTCGTAGATATGGGTGCACAGGCCGATCACCACGTCGGGCGCGCCCTTGGTGTACTGCTCGTACTCGCCGTCCAGGGTCTCGACGACCACGGACATCATCTTACGGCCCGAGTCGAACGGGGCCTCGCCCACGCGCGGGTGCTCGGCAGTCAGGCCAGTGAGGCCCGCCTTGCCGGCGTCGTTGACGAGCGCGCACTCAGTCGGCTCGCCCACGGCCTCGCCCAGCTCCTCGTCCCACTGGGCATCGGAGCACAGAGCCATGCCGGCCAGGAACTTCTCCTTAGGCGCGGCGAGCTCGTGCTTGACGACGGTCATCTTGTTTTGGGTAAGGGTACCGGTCTTGTCGGAGCAGATGGTCTGCGTGCAGCCGAGAGTCTCGACGGCAGAGAGCTTGCGGATGATTGCCTGGCGCTTGGCCATCTTGGTCACGCCAAGCGACAGCACGATGGTCACGACGGCGACCAGGCCCTCGGGGATGGCAGCGACGGCGAGCGAGACGGCAACCATAAAGGTATCGAGCAGGGCGGTCGGGTCGGTAAGAACGTTGCCCACGCCGTGGCGGATGATATCAACGCCAAAGATGACGACGCAGATGACGATAACCATGATGGTGAGGATGCGGCTGAGCTCGGCAAGCTTCACCTGCAGCGGCGTGAGCTCTTCCTTGGCCTCGGCCAGGGCGCCGGCGATCTTACCCATCTCGGTGTTCATGCCGGTACCGACTACGACGGCGCGGCCACGGCCGTACACCACGGTGGAGCCCATGTAGCACATGTTCTTGCGGTCGCCGAGCGGCACGTCGTCGGTGCCGGCGGCGAGCTCGATCACGTTGGCATGCTTCTCGACAGGCACGGACTCGCCGGTAAGGGCGGCCTCCTCGATCTTCATCGTGGCGCTCTCGAGCACGCGGCAGTCGGCCGGGACGGAGTCGCCCGCCTCGAGCATGATCACGTCACCGGGCACGAGCTCGGCGCTCGGCAGGTGCACGAGCTTGCCGTCGCGCAGCACCTTGGACTGCGCCGCGCTCATCTCCTGCAGGGCCTCGAGAGCCTCCTCGCTTTTAGCCTCCTGGACCACGCCCAGCACCGAGTTGACGATAACGACGAACATGATGATGGCGACATCGGCAAAGTCCGCCTCGCCCTTGACCATGCCCGTGAGCGCGCTGATGACGGCGGCAACGATCAGCATGATAACCATGGGGTCGGCCATCTGCTCAAAGAAGCGCTTCCACAACGGCGTCTTCTCGGCTTCCTCGAGCTTGTTAGGGCCTGTCTTGGCGAGGCGCGACGACGCCTCGTCGTTGCTCAGGCCGAGGTTCTCATCGACACCTTGGTCGCTGAGTACCTCCGCCGCGGCGGACAGGTATTCCTTTTGCATATAGAGTCCCCTCCTGGGATTCGGGCCACTCAGCAGATTGATGCCCGATCATAATTCCCAGGAGAAGGGCAAGGGCTCATCAAGGCTGCCGTGCTGAGCGGCAGTTGATAGTGGGGCTATGGTACCCCAAAGCGGCGCGTCTAGCCAAAACATTCCAATTGGAAACACGGCTCGAGTGCAACGATGCAGACCGTATGATGTTCGACATTGATAAAACGTTTTTTCTTCGGTGCATCATCAAACTGAAATATCGCCCAGATAGCAGCGGTTAGAACGGTTGGTAAAGTTTTTGCATATACCGTTTATTCGCAAAAAATGAACTTCTAATTCGGCATACGGTCGATTTTTTGGGGTATTCGGTCGGCATTTCGTTATAATCATCTCAGTTTTATTTCTTATGGTTTATCTATCAGCGCAAGACGATGTCAGATGGAGGTCTGAATGTACAAGCGCACCAAGATTGTATGCACCATGGGTCCCGCCTGCGATAGCGACGAGACCATCCGCGAGATGATCAAGGCGGGCATGAACGTCGCCCGTTTTAACTTCTCGCACGGATCCTACGACGAGCACCACGGTCGCATCGAGCGCGTCCGTCGTATTTCCAAGGAGCTCGGTCTGCCCGTCGGCATCCTGCTCGACACCAAGGGCCCCGAGGTCCGCACCGGCCTTCTGGTCGACGGCAAGAAGGTTGCCGTCAAGACCGGCGATAAGATCGTCGTCACCGCTCAGCCCACGTCCGAGGATTTCCACGGCACCTCTGAGCACATCTCCCTCGACTACCTGGCTCTGCCCTCCGAGGTCGAGAAGGGCTCCCTTATCCTGATCGATGATGGTCTGGTTGCCCTCGAGGTCGAGTCCGTCGACGGCCAGGACATGACCTGCGTCGTTAAGAACGACGGCCTGATCGGCGAGCGCAAGGGCGTCAACATGCCCAACGTCAACATCTCGCTGCCCGCTATCACCGAGCGCGATCGTCAGGACATCCTCTTTGGCCTGACCGAGAACATCGACTACATCGCCGCTTCCTTCATCCGTGACGGCGAGTCCGTCCGCGGCATTCGCAAGCTTTGCCGCGAGAACGGTGGCGAGCACGTGACAATCTTCCCGAAGATCGAGTGCGCCCTGGGCGTCGAGAACTTCGACGAGATCCTCGAGGCTTCCGACGGCATCATGGTCGCCCGTGGCGACCTGGGCATCGAGATCAAGCCCGAGCTCGTTCCGCACATCCAAAAGGAGATCATCGCTAAGTGCAACGCGGCCTACAAGCCCGTTATCACCGCTACGCAGATGCTCGACTCCATGCAGCAGAACCCGCGCCCGACGCGCGCCGAGGTTGCCGACGTTGCTAACGCCATTTACGACGGCACCGACGCCGTTATGCTCTCTGGCGAGTCCGCTGCCGGTAAGTACCCGGTCGAGGCCGTCAAGATGCAGGCCAGCATTGCTCTCGAGACCGAGAAGTACCTCCCGGCTCACGCTCCACTCGAGGTTCCGGCTGACGCTCATGGCACCCGCGTCGTCAACAACGTTGTGGGTATGTCCGCTGTGAACATGGCTACCACCGTTGGCGCCAAGTGCATCACCGTGCCGACGACCACCGGTCGTACCGCTCGCCTGATCTCGCACTTCCGTCCCAACATGCCGATCTGCGCGTTCTCCCGCCACGAGTGGGCCGTCCAGCAGATGATCATGTACTGGGGCGTTATCCCGCATCAGGCCGAGATTACCCAGGGCACCGTCAACGGCACGATCGTCAAGGCGATCGAGACCGCTAAGGAGCTCGGCTACGTCGAGGCCGGCGATCTGACCGTCGCTACCGCCGGCGATCCCCGCATGAGCGTCCAGCTCGAGGAAAAGGTCTCCTCGACCAACGTCGCATACGTCGCTCAGGTGCGCTAAATCGTACTTGCAAGCAGATTTGCATTGCAAAGGGCCCGGAAGGCTTCGCCTTCCGGGCCCTTTTTCTGTGCCAATGCCGCCGCACGGCAAAACACGCACTCATTTCTTTACCAAAAGCGCGAAATCCACCCTTCGAGGCCCAAAAAATAAGGCTCTGTTAGACCAGGATTGACATACATGTGTCCCCACGGTGCCATATCGTTGA
>CABRZY010000028.1 GCA_902475475.1 uncultured Collinsella sp. | reverse complement strand
GGATTGTGGACGCCCAGCTCATCGTGGAAAACGGCTCCATGCACTGCGTGATGACACTTTCCGGCACGGGCTACGGCAAGCTCTTCATGGGCACGGGCGACGAGGCTGCTGCCGCGAGCGAGGCCGACTTCATCCCCTATGTGGAAAACGCGGAAGGTAAGTACACCTACGACGTGCCCGTTGATGCGCTCGACGAGGACACCGCCTGCGCCGCGTGGAGCATTAAAAGGGAGCGGTGGTACGACCGCACGCTCGTATTCGAATCCGCCGGCGTCGATCTGCGCGCCGACGCACTGAAGTAACGCCATGCGGTCGATTCTTCCCAAGGGGGAAAACAGGAAGCGCCGCAGCATCGCGGCGCGCGCGATCGCCTGCGTTCTCGTCGCCCTGCTCGCGCTTCCCTTCGCGGGGTGCAGTGCGAGCCCGGACGCGACCGGTGGCACGGCAGGCTCTCAGGAATACACTGTGAGCGTCTCGCTTTCCGGCGGGTCAGGGCGCGCAAGCATCGCCTCACCAACCACAATTGTGAAGGATGGCGACACCTACACCGCAACCATCACCTGGTCGAGTTCGAACTACGACAAAATGACCGTCAACGGCGTGGACTACGCGCCCGTAAACGACGGCGGCAACTCCACGTTCGAGATACCCGTCACGCTCGACGAGGACATCGCCGTGTCGGCCGAGACCGTCGCCATGTCGAAGCCGCACACCATCGACTACACGCTCTACTTCGACTCATCCACCATGAAGGAGAAATCGGGCGACGAAGCAAGCAGCGGCTCCCCTGCGGGAACGGCTTCAAGCGCCGCGGCCGACTTCCACAACGCCGATTTGGGCTGCGGCTGGAAGCCGACGGGGACGCTTCAGCTTGAATACGCCGAGCACTTCACTGTCGACGAGTTCGAAGGCGGCCTGCGGCTTATCTGCATTTCGAACGGGGAGCGCTTCCTCGTGGTGCCGCAAGATGCGAAGGTACCTGATGGGTTGAGCTCCGACATCGCGGTCATAAGGCGCCCCGCCGACAAGGTGTACCTCGTGTCGTCGGCGACGATGTGCCTGGTCGACGCGCTCGATGCGAACGACAATATCCTCATGTCGGGCACGAAGGCCGACGATTGCTCGGTCGCGGGCTTCAAAAGCGCGCTCGAAAGTGGGGCGATCGCCTACGGCGGCAAGTACAGCGCGCCCGACTACGAGCGAATATCGGCCTCGGGCTGCACGCTCGCCATCGAGAACACCATGATCAACCACACGCCCGATGTGAAGGAAAAGCTGCAGAAGCTCGGGCTCGTCGTGCTCACCGAACAGTCGTCGAGCGAGCCCGAAGCACTCGGGCGCCTCGAGTGGATTAAGCTTTTCGGCGTCCTGTTCGACAAGGAAGACGAGGCCGCGCACCTGTTCAACGAGCAGAAGGCCCGCGTCGAGCAAACGTCGGGGCTCGCGTCGTCAGGTAAAACCGTGGCGTATTTCTACATTAACTCGAACGGGGCCGCCGTCACGCGGCGGGCGGGCGACTACGTGGCGCAGATGATCGAGCTTGCAGGCGGCAGCTACGCACTCGATAACGCGCAGACGGCGTCGACGTCAGGTTCGTCAGTAACGCTCGAAATGGAGCGCTTCTACGCGACGGCGAAGGATGCCGACATCATCGTCTACAACGGCACCATCGACGAATCGGTTGCCACCTTGAAAGACTTCGTAGGCAAAAACGCGCTATTGTCGCAGTTCAAAGCTGTAAAGAACGGCAACGTCTGGGTCACAAGCGCCGACATGTACCAGCAGATGACTTCTACCGCCGACATTATCGACGAGCTGCACGGGGCGTTCACCGGCGATGACGCGAGCGACTTCCATTATCTGAGGAAGCTCGGCTAGCGTCATGAGAAGCCGGCTTTCCATGACATACGACGAATCGGGGCGCGCCGCGCGGTGTCGCGTCGTGACGGCGCTGCTCGCTGTTGTCCTCATCGTGCTCGTCGGGGCCAACCTGTGCATCGGGAGCGTGCTCGTGCCCGCAGACCACATCCCCGGCATCCTTTCGGGCGGCGCGGCCAATTCCATGGAAAGCCAAGTCATCTGGGAGATTCGCCTGCCGCGCGTGCTTTCAGCCGTGCTTCTCGGCGGGGCACTTTCGCTCTCCGGGTTCCTGCTGCAGACTTTTTTCAACAACCCCATCGCCGACCCGTTCATCTTGGGCGTCTCCTCGGGCGCAAAGTTCGTCGTCGCGCTTACGATGATCGTGCTTCTGGGCGCGAACCAGGCCATGTCCTCGCCGGCCATGGTGGCCGCAGCGTTTCTGGGATCGCTTATCACCATCGGCTTCGTGCTCCTCATCGCACGGCGCATAAGTTCCATGGCCATGCTCATCGTGGCGGGCGTCATGGTGGGATACATCTGCTCGGCGGCGACGAACTTCCTCATCGCCTTCGCCGACGACCAGTCCATCGTGAACCTGCACAACTGGTCTTTGGGTAGCTTCTCGGGTTCGAGCTGGGACGACGTCGCGGTCATCGCGGTCGTGGTGATCACCGTGAGCGCATGCGTATTCGCAATATCGAAGCCCCTTTCCGCCTTCCAGCTAGGAGAAGCCTACGCGAAAAGCGTCGGCGTGAACGTCGCACGCTTCCGCGTGGTGCTCGTCCTTCTAGCGAGCATGCTCTCCGCCTGCGTGACCGCGTTCGCTGGTCCGGTGTCGTTCGTAGGCATCGCGGTTCCGCATCTCGTGAAGTCGGCGCTGAAGTCGTCGAAGCCCATCCGCGTGATTCCTGCGTGCTTCTTGGGAGGCGCCATCTTCTGCGCGGGTTGCGATTTGATCGCGCGCACGCTGTTCTCTCCCGTCGAGCTTTCCATCAGCGCCGTCACCGCCATCTTCGGCGCGCCGGTGGTTATCGCACTCATGTTGAAGAAGCGGGTGAGGTAGATGGGGGAATTCGTGCCGCGACCCAAAACGCTCGGAGGGGACTCCGCTCGGAGGGGGCGTTCCACGCGCAGTTCCGCACGAGGCACTTTCGGCTCGTGCGGAACTGCGCGCGGAACGCCTCCTTCGAGCGGAGTCGAACCTCGAAACCCCGGTCGAAACGCAGGCTGACGGAGCGCCGCTTTTCCGCATAAGCGACCTGTCGGCGGGCTACGACAAGAAGGTCGTAGTCGAAGGCGTCGATCTGGAGGTTCGCGCGGGCGACGTCGTGGCGCTCATCGGGCCGAACGGCTCGGGCAAGTCGACCATCTTGAAAACAATCACACGCCATCTGGCACCGCTTGCCGGCACGGTCGAGCTCGACGGGCGGGAGATTTCCCGATGGAAGACGGCGGAGTTCGCAAGGAACCTTGCCGTTATGCTGACAGATCGCCCCCGGACCGAGCTCCTCACCTGCCGCGATATCGTAGAGGCGGGAAGGCATCCCTACACCGGGCGAATGGGCACACTCACGCTCGATGACCATAATCGGGTCGACGAGGCCATGAAAACCGCACATGTGGAAGGGCTCGCCGAGCGCGACTTCATGCAGATAAGCGACGGGCAACGCCAGCGCGTCATGCTCGCACGCGCCATCGCGCAGGATCCGCGTGTGCTCGTGCTCGATGAGCCCACGTCGTATCTCGATATCCGCTACCAGATCGACCTGCTGCGAATACTTCGCCACCTTGCGAAATCGCGGAATGTTGCTGTCATCATGTCCATCCACGAACTCGAGCTCGCGCAGAAAAGCGCCGACAAGGTGATTTGCGTGAAGGACGGCCGGGTCTTCCGCGCCGGCGCACCCGAGGACATATTCACGCGCGAGACGATTGGCGAGCTCTACGGCCTTCAACATGGCACCTTCAACGAGCGCTTCGGCAGCGTGGAAATTGGGCGCCCACACGGCGATGCACACACGTTCGTCATCGCCGGCGCAGGTACGGGGTCGGCTGTGTTTCGCCAGCTCATCCGGCAGGGCAAGGCGTTCTACGCGGGCGTTCTGCACGAAGGGGACATCGACTGCGAGCTCGCGCGCGACCTGGCGACGGAATGCGTGGCCGAGCGCGCCTTCGAGCCGATCGGGGATAAAACCATAGCCCGCGCCAAAGAGCTCCTCGTCCACTGCGTGCGTCTTATCGTGTGCCCCACCGCCTTCGGCACCATAAACGCCCGCAACGCAGAGCTCGTCGAGTTCGCACGCTCGCATGGTATCGAGGTCATGCAAGCGTGCGAAGGCGCATCGGAGGATTCCAATGGATACGCCTAGGCGCGGCCCAAGAAATCGTCCGCATCCCCATCTGACACTATTTCACCGCAACTTAGAAGGTGTCGGCGTATAACGCTTCACCCCAAATTAAATTGATTCGTTGAATAGACACATTACAAATCTTTAGACTTCGTTTAATCCACAAGTGGGTATTATCACACATGAAGCACACGTGAAAGGATATACCCATGTCGCTTACACAGTCAGCAGAGCGTGCAGCGCTTAACAAGCTCATCGATTATCTCGACGACAACCCGCAAGAAAACATCGACAAAATCATGGATCTCGTGAACAAGCTGGTCCCCAATCGCGTATTTCCTGTACAACGAGAGGCATTCACCAATGTCATCAAGAGCCGCGGCAATTGGTATGACCTGATTATGCGTGTGTTCAGCCTTAATCCCCAGATGCGAACCAAGCTGCTTAAGACCCTCATTGTCGACGCCAACCTGCTTGCTTGGCCAGAGCAGGAAAAGAACCGCGAAAAGTACCAGTGCAACGTTCCGTGGGCCATCCTGCTCGATCCCACGAGCGCCTGCAACCTGCATTGCACGGGCTGCTGGGCCGCCGAGTACGGCTACAAGCAGAATCTCTCGTTCGAAGACATCGACTCTATCGTTACGCAGGGCAAAGAGCTCGGTACGCATATCTACATCTATACCGGCGGCGAGCCGCTCGTCCGCAAGCACGACCTAATCAGAATTTGCGAAAAACATCAGGACTGCGTGTTTCTCTGCTTTACCAACTCCACGCTGATCGACGAGGCCTTCTGCGACGACATGATTCGCGTAGGTAATTTTGTCCCCGCCATCAGCGCCGAGGGCAATGAGCACACAACCGACGCCCGCCGCGGCGAAGGTACCTACGCAAAGATCGAGCACGCCATGAAACTCCTGCGCGAGCGCGACTTGCCGTTTGGTATCTCCACCTGTTGGACCAGCGCCAATGCCGATACGGTTGCTACCGAGGAGAACATGGACTGGATGATCGGCGAGGGAGCACTCTTCTGCTGGTACTTCCACTTTATGCCGGTTGGCCGCAATGCAACCTCCGAGCTCATGCCCACGCCCGAGCAGCGCGAGCACATGTATCACTTTATCCGCGAAATGCGTGAGAAGAAGCCGCTGTTTACGCTCGACTTCCAAAACGACGGCGAGTTTGTAGGCGGATGTATCGCCGGCGGCCGCCGCTACCTGCACATCAACGCCGCCGGAGACGTGGAGCCGTGCGTGTTCATCCACTACTCAAACGCCAACATCCACGATGTGAGCTTACTCGACGCGCTGCGCTCTCCCCTCTTTATGAAGTACTACGAGAACATGCCGTTTAACGACAACTACCTCAAACCATGCCCCATGCTCGAGAATCCCGACGTGCTGCCCAAACTGGTCGCCGAGAGTGGCGCAATGAGCACCGACCTAATCGAGAAGGAGTCACCCGAGCAGCTGCGCGAAAAGACCCAGGCTGCCGCCGAGGCATGGTCACCTGTCGCCGACCGCATCTGGAACGACTCCGACGATCCGTTATACGCCAAGCGTCACGAGGACAAGTCGCAGGGCATGGCCGATAGCGACATGCACAAGTTCGAAAAACAGGGCCGCATACTCAAAAACGGCGATTAATGCTGCCCTACACGACAAACGCTCAGAAATGAAGCGGAGCAGTCTCGAGGCTCATCTTCGAGGCTGCTCCGCCTTACCATCAAAACAGTTTTACTAAGTTGCGGTGAAATAGGGACCAGAACGGCCTTCCAATAACCAAAACAATCCCTATTCCACCGCAACTTCTATAAGTTGTTGAATTATCGATGCTATTCGAAGCGAGATTCCAGACTCGACAGACCGTTGAGAGTCAGGTCGTTGGCGACCTCAGAGACACGCTCGATAGGAACCGAGCCGTCAGACAGCGCCCACGTGCGATAGATACCGATAATACCCGATAGCAAAAACGCCAAATAGTAGTCGAACATCTCGTCCTTGAGACCTTGAGGCAGCAGATCGCGCTCGGCAATCTCGTGTTCGAGCGGCGCACGAAGACGAGCCATAAAATCATCGAGCGGAATGTTCTCGATCAGCTGACGATTGAGCACCAAGTTGTTGCACAGTGCCTCGTTAACGGTTTTAAAGAAGGTCGCCGCCGCGCCAAGAGCGCGCTCGTTGGTGTCGCCGTCCATGGAAGCGAGCGTTTTCTCGACCGAGTCGACAATCATCTCCACCACATCGACGGCAATGGCATCGAGCAGGCCGTCAACCGTACCAAAGTGAACGTAAAAGGTCTTGCGGTCGACATTGGCCTCGCGCGCGATGGCACTCACCGTAATGTCTGCCAGCGGCTTTTCCATGAGCAGGCGCTCGAAAGCGGAAAGGATGGCATTACGGCTGCGAACAATGCGGCGGTCAAGACGCGGTTTGCTGGTTGCCATGGGCGTGTCCCTTCGATATGCGAGCATTCATCAACAGATGAGAGATAATCTACGTAAGAGGATTATCCCCCATACAGCACAAATATGCCCCGCATCATGAAGAACGCACGACTGCCCTACTGCGACTTAGGGTGCTTCTTCTTATTGAGTGCCGACGGAGATACGCGAATACCGTCGCCTGTCTGGCGCACATAGGCTTTATGAGCCGGCTTAGCGGCCCCAGAAGCCTTCTGAGCGTGCTTCTTGGGATCAACGGTAACAGCATTCGTGGGGTGCGGCTTAGTGGGCGCAGAGGGCGTCTGAGACGTGCGGCCGAGTTTGCGCATCACGCGATCCCAGCGCGCATGGATGCTCTCGTTGTGGGCGCTCTTAAGGCCCAGCAGGGGCGCAGCCAAAATGGTCGGCGCAATAAACGTAATGAGGCGCCACTGCAGATAGCCAGCGGTCGAAGCCGACCCAAAGAAATGACCCAAGAACAATGCAAAGCCGCCCTCAGCGCCACCAGTTCCACCGGGCAGGGGGACCGCAGAGCTCAGCAGCTGGACAAAGGCGCTCGCGGCCATGACCGAGAAAAAGTCGACCTCGTGGTGGCCAAAGGCAAGCATCAGGAAATACGGCACGAGGTAGAAAAACGCGAGTTGCAGCATGGTGATGACCACCGTGAGCAGCATGGAAGAAAAATGTCCGGCTGAAAGCTTGAACTTCTCGGAGAAGGAGTAGATCTCGCCATCGACAAACGTGCGCCATCCCTCGATCTTAGTGGCCGAGACACCAATGCGCTCGAGCCAATTGATGATGCAATGGGCGACGCGCGTGACGGTCTTAGGCATGAGCGCGACGGCGAAGATGCCCAGCAAGATGCAGCAGTGCCCGCCAAAGCTAAAGACGCACAGCAGCGTCATGTCGCCATAGCGCTCGGCAAAAAACGGCATGCGAGCAAGCAGTAGGATAGCGCCCCAGGCAACGAGGCCAAACTGATACACGATAAAGCGCGTGAACTGCGTGGCGCCAGCCTCGCCGACATTTTGGCCCGCCTTGGTCAGGCGGTAGATCTGGGCGGGAGTCGAGCCCATCATCATGGGCGTCAGGTTGCCAAAGAAGATGCCGCTCGCCTCAACCGAAATCAGGTCGCGGATGCCGACGGGTGAATATGGGTCGAGCCAGACGGCGATCGCATAGGCCACAATGCCAAAGAAAAGATACATGAACATGCAGAGACACGCGACAACGAGCCATGACGCCTGGACGCTCGACATAGCGGCCCAGAACTGCCCCATCTGCCCGGTTACCACCAGATAGACGATATAACCCACCAGCACGACGCCGATAAAGATGGCGCCGCGGCGTGCGCTCTTATTGTCATCTCCGCCCGAGGCCTCAACCTCGACCTGGGGCTTAGACGTATGCTGAGAGGACTCCGTCATGAGACTCCTTCTAACAGTCAAAATATCTTGGATATTGTACCCGCAAGGACCATAGACAGAACGCAAAGCTCTGGTTCAAACGGGAATTGCAGACGGTTGTTTGAAAATAAAAAAACCCGGCCTTCCATGGGAAGCCCGGGTATCAAATGCGTGGTAGCCCGTACCAGATTCGAACTGGTGATCTCCGCCTTGAGAGGGCGGCGTCCTAAACCGCTAGACGAACGGGCCATAAGCCTCAGCAGAAAAGAAGTGGTAGCCCGTACCAGATTCGAACTGGTGATCTCCGCCTTGAGAGGGCGGCGTCCTAAACCGCTAGACGAACGGGCCACATGACATCTGCACTGCCGTGCTGCGAGGAAATATATTACGGGACAAAAAACGTCAGCGCAAGAAGAAATTCCAAATTGCCGAAAAAATGTCGGCAGGTTATGGAACACGCAGGTCAAATAGGTAGCTAATTCAGGTTGAGATGGACCAAAAGAGCTTCGCGCTCGTTGGGAATGTTGTCTTCGATCACGGCGTCGAGGGCGGAGTTGAGAAGCTGACCCAGTTCCGGCCCGGGCTTGACTCCAGCACGGATCAGGTCGCCGCCGTTGATGGCGAGCATATTGAGCGTATAGGGCTCCCCCGCCCTCAGCAGCTCGTGCGCCATCGCGCGCATCTCCTCAATCGTCTCAACGTAATAGAAGCACGACGGGGCCTTGCCAAGTGTGTCGGCGCGCTTAAGGTCCATGAGCTCGTCAATCAGGCGGGCCGTGTCGACGCCCTCACCCGAAAGCGCGCGCATCATATTGAGCAGACAGGAGCGCTCGGGGCGCAGCGGCTTGTCGTGAAATTTGATGAGCAGGCACACGTCGCGCACCAGGTCGTGCGAGAGAGCCAGGCGATCCATAATGACGCGCGCTTTCTTGGCGCCGAGCTCGGGATGACCGTAGAAGTGTCCGCTGCCGGCGTGATCGACCGTAAAGCACTCGGGCTTGGAGACATCGTGCAAAAACGCCGCCCACATAAGGCTCGACGATGGCGCGACGCCGTCGCACAGCGCCAGCTCCCCTGCCACTGTCAGCACACGGGCGATATGCTCGTAGACGTTAAACGCATGGTAGACACTTCGCTGATCAAACCCGCGACCCGCTGCCAACTCGGGCACAGCGGCACAGATGAGCTCGGGATAGCGAAGCATCGCGTCTCCCCCATGACCGGTCGAAAGAATGCCCTCGAGCTCAATACCCACACGCTCGCGCGCCACGGCATCGAGCAGCGGCGCGCACTCGGCAAGCGCACGCTTAGTCTCGGGCTCAATCATAAAGTCCAGACGGCAGGCAAAGCGCACCGCACGCAGCATGCGCAGGGCGTCCTCGTTAAAGCGACGCTTGGGATCACCGACAGCGCGAATCAGCTTGCGCTCCAGATCACCCTGGCCGTCGTAGCGGTCGACAAGCCCGCGTTCGGGATGCCAGGCCATGGCGTTGACAGTAAAGTCGCGGCGCGCCAAATCGTCCTCGAGCGAGGCGGCACGCTCGACACTCTGAGGATGGCGCCCATCGGTATAGAAGCCATCCAGACGGTACGTGGTGACCTCGATACGCTCGCCATCGGAAATAGCCGTGATTCCGCCAAATTTAATGCCCGACTCCACGACCGCGATACCAGCGGCCTCGAGCGCCGTTTTGGAATCCTGCCACAGGCCGCTACAGCACATATCAACATCGTGGCTGGGGCACCCCATCAGGGCGTCACGCACCCAACCGCCCACGTACCAAGCCTCAAGACCAGCCGCCTCAAGCGTGCGCAGGACGCGCAGGGAGGCATCAGACGGTTGCGTACCGTTGAGAGAAACATTGCACATGCCTATGGCCTCCTGCACTTGCGAGCGTTAATCGATGGTTCTCAAGAAGTCTAACAAGAAACGAGAAAGCGCGCACACGCAATCGCGACGTCGATTCGATAAAACGAGACAGCAAACGCCACATACGTTCAGCGCACAAAAAACACCCGCCTCGGAGATCCAAAGCGGGTGTTCTGCAACGATTTTTCGGTGCGGCTAGCAGACCTGACGAACTTCGATGTTCTTCTTGTATTCGTCCACCTTGGCAAAGTCGCCCAGGCCCGGGCACTCGACCACGTTGGCGCCAGTGGCCATCGAAAGGCGCAGGGCGTCCTCGACGCGCTCGGGGGCGTCGTGCCACACGGACAGGAAGGCAGCGAGCGAGGAATCGCCGGCGCACACCGTCGACAGCAGCTTGACGTCGAAGGTGCGGTTGGCAAACCAGATATGCTCGCCGTTGGAGAAGTATGCACCGGCGCCACCAAGGGTCAGCAGCACGTTCTTGGCGCCCTTGGCATGAAGCTCGGCCATAGCGCCCTTGACGGACTCATCGTCGCCACCGCTCACCTTGATGCCAAAGATGTCGAGCAGTTCGTCGTCATTGGGCTTGATCAGCAGCGGTTCCATGGCAATGAGTTCTGCCAGCTGATGGCTCGAGATGTCGAGGACGAACTCGGCCCCCTTGGCCTTGACACGGCGCAGGACCTCGGCCAGGAAGCCCTCGGAAGTGTTGGGAGGCAGCGAGCCGCTGATGACCAGGCAGGTCATGTCATCGAGCGAATCGATAAGCTCAAACATCTCCTGCTCATTGGCCTCGTTGATGGCGGCACCGGCGTTGACCATGTTGTACTCGGTGTCGGGGCCGGCGTTGAGGAACACGTTGACGCGCGTAATGCCGTCGGTCCACACGGGCTTGACGGGCACGCCCAGGGCCTCGGCACCCTTAACGATAAACTCGCCCGAGAAACCGGCGAAAAAGCCCAGGATTGTGGTGTCGACACCATAGTGGTCAAGCGTAAACGAGACGTTGAGGCCCTTGCCGTTGGGCGTGTAGACGGCATTGCGGGTACGCGTGACGGTGTTGGCGTCAAGGCCGTCGCAGGCGATGTTGTAATCAATGGCGGGATTTGCAGTGAGCGTGTAAATCATGAATGTTCCTTTCACGAAGCAACGTGTTAATGAAAGTATATTCCACGCATAGACAAAAGGCTAGGACAACTCGGTGAACGGTGTGGAAGCGATGAAGTACGGCAGGACACCTCTCCCCCGTGGCGGAACAAAAAGGCGCCCCAGCCGAAACCGGGGCGCCACATGCGCACGAATATGTCGCGTTTCGATTACTGACGATCGAGCTTGCGGACAGCAACGCGCTTGCTGTACTCGTCGACGTGACCGAAGTCGCCGATGCCGACGGACTCGGCAACGTTGGCGCCGGTGGCCATAGCGAGCTTCATGGCCTCCTCGACGTTGTCGCGATCCCTGTACCACTTGTGCAGGAACGCAGCGAGGGTGCAGTCGCCGGCGCAGACGGAAGAAACCAGCTTGATGTTGAACTCACGCTTGGCGTACCAGATGTCCTCGCCGTTGGAGAAGTAAGCGTCGCCGCGGCTACCGCGGGTGAGCAGCACGTTCTGAACGCCAGCGTCGTGAGCCATCTTCATGGCAACGCGGACCTCGTCGTCGGTGTCGACCGGCACGCCGAAGATGGCCTTCATCTCGTGATGATTCGGCTTGATGAGCAGCGGCTTCTTGTGAGCGAGCTCCTTGAGCTTGTCGGAGGACAGGTCCAAGACGACATCGGCGCCACGAGCCTGAGCGTGCTCCATGACCTTAGCCAGGAAGTCGGGCGTAGCTTTGGGAGGCACGGAGCCGGAAACGATCAGGCACTCGAGATCGCCCGCGGTGTCCAGGATGTTGTAGAGCTCCTCCTGGTGCTGCGGCGTGATCGGAGCACCCGGGTTCAGGATGCCGTACTCGTGCTGGCCATCGTTGACGTAGGTGTTAATGCGCGTGATACCGTCGGTCCAGACCGGGCGGCAGAGGCAACCCAGGTTCATGACCTCCTCGACGATGAACTTGCCCGTGAAGCCGGCGAAGAAGCCGAGCGCGACGGTGTCGACGCCCATCTTCTTAAAGGCGAAGGACACGTCGAGGCCCTTGCCGTTAGCCGTGTAGCTGGCCGAGCCGGTGCGGACGTTCTCGTCGGGCTCGAGCGGAGAGCTCGAAACCGTCATGTCGACAGCCGGGTTAGCGGTTAGCGTGTAGAACATTTACAGTACCCCCTGTATATGTGAGGGCCGCGTGGCCGGCCCATTCCAACCACGCGGTTACCTCTGATACCAAATTAGCGAGCTGCGGACTCGAGCAGTGCCTTGACCTCGGCGGCGGTGTTGCAGGCGAGTGCCTTCTCGGCGAGCTCGTCGCACTCGGCCTTGGTCCACTGGCTGATGGTCTTGCGGGCGCGCAGGATCGACGGAGCGCTCATCGAGAACTCCTCCAGGCCCCAGCTGATCAGCAGCGGCTCGAGCAGCGGATCGGCAGCGGCCTCGCCGCACATACCGACTATGATGCCGGCCTTCACGCCGCTCTCGATGATGTTCTTGAGCGAGCGGAGCACGGCGGGATAGTAAACCTGGTACAGGTTGGAGATGGTGTCGTTACCACGGTCGGCGCACATGGTGTAGCCGATCAGGTCGTTGGTGCCGATGGAGAAGAAGTCGGCAACCTCGGCAAGACGGTCAGCGAGCAGCGAAGCGGCGGGCGTCTCGACCATGATGCCGACCTCGATGTTCTCGTTGAACTTGCGACCCTCTTCGGTAAGCTCGGCCTTGCACTGCTCGACGAGTTCCTTGACAGCCAAGACCTCCTCGACGCAGGTGACGAGCGGGATCATGATCTTGACGTCACCGAAGGCGCTAGCGCGCAGCAGAGCGCGGAGCTGGACCTTGTACTGGTCGGGATTGGCCAGGCAGTAACGCACGGCGCGGAAGCCCATGAAGGGGTTGTCTTCCTTGACCATATGCAGATACGGAATCTCCTTGTCGCCACCCACATCGAGCGTGCGGATGATGACCGGAGCGCCCTTGAGCGCGCTGGCGACCTTGCGGTAGGCGTTGAACTGCTCCTCCTCGGAAGGAAGCTCGGCAGAGTCCATGAACAGGAACTCGGAGCGGAACAGACCGATGGCCTCGGCGTCGTGATCGAGCGCGTTGGGCACGTCATCGGGGTTACCGATGTTGCAGGCGATGATCTTCTTGATGCCATCGGCAGTCACGGACGGCTTGCCACGGAAGGCCTCGAGGGCTGCCTTCTCGGCAGCAAAGGCCTCAGCCTTGGCGGTATAGGCGGCAAGCGTCTCCTCGTCGGGATCGGCCTCGACAACACCCTTGCCACCGTCGACGACAACGGTCATACCGTTGCGAAGCGCGGTGCAGCTGTTAGAGACCGAAAGGACGGCCGGGATCTCGAGGGCACGCGCGATGATCGCGGAGTGCGACGTGCGGCCACCGGTCTCGGTGACGATACCGGCAACGTGGGCCTTATCGATCGTGGCGGTCATGGACGGCGTAAGGTCGTGCACGACAACGACGGTGTTCTCGGGCAGGACGGAGAGGTCGACGACCTCCTTGCCCAGCAGCTCGGCCAGAATACCGGTGCGGATGTCGGCGATGTCGGCCGCGCGCAGACGGAACATCTCGTCGTCCATGGACAGGAACATGTTCTCGAACATGGTCGAGGTGTCCATGAGCGCCTGCTCGGCGCAGGTGCCGCCGTCAATGGCGGCGTTGATGGCGTCAGTCATGCCCGGGTCCTGAGCCAGGACAATGTGTCCGCTCATGATCTCGGCCTCGGCCTCGCCCACCGTCTCCTTCATGTGGTCGGCCTGAGCCTGGGTCTTCTCGCAGAAGACCGAAAGAGCGGACTGATAGCGCTCCTTCTCTGCTGCCGAATCAGCAACCTCGTGCGGCTCAAACGTCAAGTCGGGATCGACGGCGACCATGACGGTGCCGATACCGATGCCCTCGGAAGCGTTGACTCCCTGATACATTCCCATTCCTCTCTCCGTGTCATGTGATAAAGCGTTTTGCCATATCCATGACAAAAGAGCGCAGCTACCTTACAACAGGTCACTGCGCCCCCAAATATGAACTTAGTTGTTCAACATGCGACCCGTTTGAGTTCTACTCGCCAAGACCGCTCTTGATGAGCTCGATGGCAGCAGCCAGAGCCTCGGCCTCGTCAGCGCCGTCGCACTTGACCTCGACCTCGGTACCGCAGGGGATACCAGCAGCCATGAGGGCCATCGGGGACTTGCCGTTGACCTCCTTCTCGGGGGTGACGACCGTCACGTCACAGGCGTACTTGCCCATGGTGGAGGCGAACAGACCAGCCGGACGCATGTGCAGACCCTGAGGATTAACGAGGGTAGCCTTCTCAGAAACCATAATTGACTCCTTTTTGTGTTTAACCCCTGTCATGCATGTGACAGGAGTCAGATTCACGACGTTGTTTATATTAACTCACATCAAACGGTTTTTCATTATGTTTCAGACGAATTATTGGACAGATGTGTTTGTCGTCCGCTTGCTCGCCCACAGGGGCCCGCGCGCGGCCTGTGAGATTTCCTGCTCTACAGTCCTGCTCGCACGAAGAGCACATTAAGTGCTCTTCGGCTCGTGCGGAACTCGCGATAAATCTCACAGGCCGCGCGCGGGCCCCTGTAAACTTGAG
>CABRZY010000027.1 GCA_902475475.1 uncultured Collinsella sp. | reverse complement strand
CGGCCGGCCGAGCTCTGCGAACAGGTCCTCGCCGAGGCCGCCCAGATCGCCCGGTCGCGAGGCGTGACACTCGACGCGGCCACGGGCCCCGCTGTCGCGGGCGCGCCCGAGACCCCACTCGACCGAACCGCCCTGGCGCGAGCCGCCGCGAACCTCGTGGCCAACGCCGCCGAGCACGCGCGCTCGCACGTGGCGGTCTCCTGCGACGTCGCGGGCGGACACCTCGTCATCGAGGTGGCCGACGACGGACCGGGCTTCTCTCCCGCCGCCCTCGAACGCGGCTGCGAGCGCCTCTTCACAGACGACTCCTCCCGCTCCTCGCGTGACGGAGGCCGCCACTACGGGCTCGGCCTCCACGTCGCCTCCGAGGCCGCGAGCGCCCACGGGGGCTCCGTCTCGCTCGCCAACAGCCCCTCGGGCGGCGCGGTGGCCACCATCGCGGTCCCCCTGTGCGGGGCCTGACGACTCAGGCCCCGCGCACCGGCGTGGCTCGCAACCAAACGCTTCCCGGATAATAATGCCCGTTGCGGGGATCGCCCTGGCTAGTCGCCGCCCACGTGCATGAGCATGTCGGCGATGCGAGTCGCCATCTCGTCCGCCGCTGGACGGATGTTGGCGACCCAGGACGCAAGGCCGGCCTGATCGGATGCCTCCGCCTCAAGCACGTCGCAGTTCGCGGTCACCGCCATGAGCGGGGTGACGAGGCCGTGCGAGGCGGTGCAAACGAACGCGTGCTCCCGCGCCGCGGCCTCCGCCACCGGTCGCAGGGCGCGTCCCGCTGCCGCCCACGCCACGGCGAGCGCCGCGAGGAAGATCGCGATGCAGGAGGCGAGGCACCCCAGCCCGAGGCCGCATAGTCATCGCCATATCGAACGGCGTAAGTGTTGAGCACCGACTCAATGGCTTCATTTTGATCCTCACGGGTAAAGGCCGTAAGGTCGACCATTGAGGTAAAGTTGACGTACGGGGAGGCGATCCCCGTACACCCTCTCAAGCATCGATCGCTCGAAGCGGTTGTATGCGGGGATCGCCTCCCCGTACGTCAACCTGGTGCCAACTTCGGGAAAATCGCTGCGTTCCATATGGTCTCCTATCATTTAAATCGAGCGTTGATTCTTTGGCGCGCGTCGCCGGCGCTGCACCCCACAACAGCGGTTATTGTTTTCGCGTGGATGTATCGCCTAGTACGCAGGGCGCAGGTCTAGCCTGAAATCCCCCTTGGCGATGGCGAGGCTGTAGTTCGACACGGCTAAAATCACGACGCCCATCAAAACCAGGCCGCAAGCGGCAATCAGCTGTTCCGACGAAAAGCCGAGGGCCTTCTTTCCGTCATCGCACGCCATCTCCGCTACGGCTTCGATTGGCGAAATCGTCGGGATGCCTACCGCCTGTCTAGCATTGTTCATGGTTATCTCCTTCGCTCTTTTCCATTGCTTCGGCCCTTATTTTCAACCGCCATCGGAATTTCGTCTCCTCTGACAGGCTTTGATTACCTACAATTTCATAGGTAATAATGCTGTTTATGGAGGGCCTGCCATGTCTAGGACATTTACCGAGGAGGAGATCTCCGAGTTAAAGGAATCCGGATTCGCAGCGAGCGGCACATCGAGAAGCAGGATCCTGTCCGTCCTCGACCTTCTCGTCCGATTCACTGACGAGAGAACGGGCATATCCGCATCGGAAATCGCACGCGTCATAGGCATCTGCTCCGAAAAGCCGACGTCGGAGAACGCCATCCTCAAGGACCTGCACCAGATAAGCGAAAGCATGCCAATGGGGATCCGCGTAGCGATACCAGGCCACGGCGAGAACGTCGGGTTCAGGGCCGTGAACAAGCCCTTGTCGTCCGAGGAGGCGATTCTCATCTCGGACGTGCTGGGGACGAGCTCCTTCATCGGCGAGGGGCAGAAAGACGAAATCTCCTCGAAGGTGCTTGCATTCTCTTCCGACTACGACGTCGACGAAAGCGTGGAGACCGTGTTCGTCGACCGCAAGGCCGGCAAGGACACTGACGCGATTTTCAGCGTCCTCCATGCCGCATCTCAAGCGATTCGGACGAACGAAAGGATGGCCTTCAAGAAGCAGGTTCACCTAATGAACGGATCAATCGTAAAAATCGGGCCGTACGAGGAGGACCCGGTGGCGATCGTGTTCAGCTTCGGCAGATACTACCTCGAGATCATGCATGTCGACGAAAGCGGTTCCTCAAGCCCCTACTTCCACCGACTAGACGATATCGTAGACCCAGTTGTCACCGGAAAGCCGCTGTCGGACTATGAAAAGGTCGAAGCGCTGAGGACGCGGGTTGTCGCGGACACGCGCCAGCGGATCGACATGTTCGGCTCGGACACCGCCAGGACACTGTTCCTCAAAGTCTCCGGCAGTCATGCCAAGTACGTTTACGAAAGGTTCGGCCACGACCTCAAGTTCTGCCATATCGACGAGAGCGGCGGAGACAATGTCGTCGGCTACGCCTGCGTCAACGTGATGCTGTCACCCACTTTTTTCAGGTGGCTATTCGGAATGGGCGGCGCGGTGAAGCTGGCGAAGCCGAAGGGAAAACGATGGGTCGGGAGCTTCCCGAATGCCGCCGCCTCCGACTTCGAATCCTATATGCGAGATTACGAAGCGGTCGCAGAGGGCTATAAAGCCGCACTGGAAGCTGCTATTTTGCAATTGGCCTGAAAAGCCGCCAACAAGAAAACAACCCCAATCGACTCGATTCGGAGAGCAAAGACACCCTTTTAAAGGCTTTGACCTGCGGGACGGAGCAGAGATGAACGACAGTAGCCAGATTATCTACAACGTAAAAAAGACCGCGACAAGAATAATCCAAGAGTATTTAAAGCTATGGGTCAAAGAAAGGTGCCCGGATAGTGAAAGCTGGACAAGGCAGGTTGAGTCCATTTGCGACGAGGCGCGCCGCAGGGGCGACGAGAACCCTCGCTTTAAGCCTAGCTATGACGCGGTAACCGCGCCACTTGACCGCGTTGGTCTCGAGAAAATGGACATGGGCAGCTGGGACCTAACCGCGCTGCGAACGATCGTCCTGCACATTCACCCCTTGGGCATATGGCTCTCTAAAGAGCAATACGAGCTCTTCGTAAAAATCGTGGATGACAAAAACTACGATTCGCACGAATCGACAAACGAACCCATGGAGTACGTCAAACCGTGGTCATGCGAGGCCCTTGACCGCATGGAGCTTTTTGTGAAGAGCGCAAATAGCTCGCTGAAGGAAAGCCATTACAAGGAGTATTTCGAAGAGTCCATCAAGATGATCCGAGAGACGCGAGAAAGGAACAGGGAGGAATACGATGCGCGCTATGCTCAAATAGCGGAGCTAAAACGACAAGCGGAAACCGAGGCGCATGACATAGCGACATCTCGCGATCCCCTGAATGCCTACGGCGCCGCATTTCCGAAATGGATCTGCAAACTCCCTAACGACTCTCGCGCGTCCTTCCACCTTTGGCACAGCTTCAATGAGGCATTAGTGGCCGAAGGATTTACACTCGCAGCATCGAACCTCGCGGATGCGTATTATTCAGGTGATGAAATCACTCCCGTCGACTACGAAAAGGCAGCCTACTATTTTGAAAAACGGGGCGTAGATGGCCTCATGTGGTATCAACGAATCCAGTATGCCGGATTACATTTGCGTGGCTTGATTTCGAACGCCTCAGCCGATAGGGGCAATGCCATTCTTTCCGAAATGGAATCTCCCTCGATGAAGCTGCGCCTTGCAAGGGAGTATCTATTCGGCAGATGGATACCGAAGAATTATGCAAAAGCGGCCGCGCTTTACGAGGCTTCCCCCACAAAAAGAGCGACCCCTGAATCCAATTCAAGCATCATGACGCCACAGGACTATGCAAACCTCGCAAGTCTTTATTTGGCCGAATTGGCAAATGAACCCTCACCTGGGAAAGGAAGCGAGATAATCGCCGCACTGGAAGATGCCCTTCGTGGCACCGATTCAACGCTCCAGGCCTATCAAAACGAAGACGGCTTTACTTTCTACCGGGTGATAACTGCTGGCGGCAAAAACCATCGAAAGACACAGGGTTGAGATAGGCGGCATCGTTTGCTTCTGATTCGGCGCCGATGTCTACGCCGCTCGCCTGCCTCCCATTGTCAAAACGCTAGCTATGGCGAACCATGTCCCAGCGGGTGGGTACCATTTACCCGGGCGCACCTGGGGCAACGGGCTGAAAACCTGTGCAAGGTCGCTCGCAGAACACGCAACATCAAACACGACAAAAGAGGCGAACGACAGATGCCGGACCCCGGACGACAGCACCGCGGAAGACGAGCATTCCGTCCACAACCGAACAACTCCAGCTACTAGGCAGGCGCCCGCATGGGCGCCTTTTACTTTTCGGGAACTTAGCTGCCAGCTAAGGCACGCGGCTCATGGCCGTTTCGTGAAGGCACGACCAGCTCGACCCAGCTCGACCCGTCTCCGCTCCCGCCGTGCTCACCAATCGACATCAGGCGGTTCAATCGTCGTGCAGACGAAAAGGGACACGGTGCCGTGCGGTGTGCTCGCGCGGTGCCGCACGGGAAGATTGGAGGAACCATGGTACACACAGCCGAATGCGTCGCGCCCGAGGGCAACCAAGATCGCGACGAATGGATAACGGTAATCGAGATGCAGGAGTACATGAGGGCAAGCCGAAACAAGGCATACGGCCTCATCTGGTCGGGAGAGATCGACTCGTACAGGCTCGGAAGGAAGCTCCTGGTGTCGAGGGCGCCAGTGGACGCCCACATCGAGTCGAGGAGCGGCAGGAAATGACGGCGGCGACCGTCCCGGGAGCTGCTCGCGGCCGGGCACGCGAGGGAGTCTCGAGACGAAAGGAGCTCAGGCACGCCCTCGTGGATGGTGTCACTGCGCCTCTGAATCAGGTTCATACAGACAAAGGCAAGCTTCGGGTTGTTATCGCAAACCAGCTCCGACGATAAATTCTCGTGTTCCGTAATCTTGAAGAAGCTGCGAATCTATTTCAGGGGCACTATCAACAGCGGTTTCATCCCGTTCCCCTCTTGCACTCACCGCCAGCACACGCTATAAGGTTGTTGGTGGCTCATTAAGCTACCTCCAAGTGCCGGGGGAGTCCCCCGGCTATTTTTTTATCCATTCCATTAGGAGTCCCCATTGGCCAAGGAGCTCAGCATCTTCGTCGACGAGAGCGGCGACCGCGGCGGCAAAGCTCGCTACTACCCGCTCGTACTCGTCTTTCACGACCAGGAAGGCAGCATCGCTGAGGCGGTCACGGGCTATGAGGCCAAGCTTGTCAGGGCCGATCTCCCTAACATTCCGTTTCACTCCGAGCCTCTCGTGAACGGGCACAAGGACTATGAGTTTCTTGACATCGAGCAGCGCAAGGTTATGCTCGCCCGTTTCTCCTCGTTCGTCCGCAAACTTCCCATTTCCTATATCACGTTCGTCTACCACCGCAGCCAGTTCGAAGACCCGGCAAGGCTAATGGAACGTATGGGGCGCGATATCTCCTCTGCCATGATTGAACACCTGGGCTTCTTTCAATCCTTCGACGATGTGAAGGTTTACTACGACAACGGTCAGGACATTGTCATACAGGCGCTTGACCGCTCGGTGGGCAAGGTCCTCTCAAAAGGGGTCGTCCGACGCCGCAAGACCTCGATGACCGATTACCGCCTCGAGCAAGTGGCGGATTACCTCTGCACCATCGAACTTGCCTTGGTCAAGTACGAGGCCAAGGAGAACGGTGAGACGTACAACAAGTTCTTCGGAGGTATAGGTTCTTTCAAGAGGAACTGGTTCAAGCAAGCCCGCAGCAAGCGGATATAGGTGGTTCCGCAGTCTCGCAGGGAGCGGTCGTCTCTCCTCCGGCCAGGGCCCCAAGCGACACGCTTCGAGCAGCGATAGCGAAACGCAAGCAACGGCGTCGCGGGCGCCTCGTGCGCCATAGTGTCCATGTGGTCATCTCCTATCGTCTCAGCGTGGTAGCTGAAGATTCTAGGCGCTGGCCACACCCCTTTTCCGGGGCGCCAACACCAACGTTTAGCACACAAGGAGTTTGACGAGATGGCTCAGCAAGTATTGAATCTATCCGCCCATGCAGCCACGTCGAATAACTCCAGATTGGGGTAACTGACCGTTTCGCCCGTTTCTTTAAGACAGGCCTCCGCGGCGTTGCACAGCGAGCTCGCGAGCGACGCCGCATCAACGCGGAACGTCACGCTCTTAGTCGCACGCATCCCGCTCTTGGGCGACGGCCAGGAAGAGCAGAGGGCGTTGCACCCGTGGAGGACAAGCTCGAACTTGTAGTCGTAGTCGAAGCTCTCGTCTTTCTCGGGAGCATCGACCGACACATCGTAGTCGCCTGAATGCAACAGGGAGCACCGGAGCTTCCAGCACATCTTCCCATTAAAGATTTGACCTGGAATCGTTTCACCTTCGTTCGAGGGGTCTCCCGAAAACAGGAAGTCGTTTGCCGCCCAGTCATCAAACCACTTCACATACTGCCGCCCCGCCGCTCTCTTCCCGTTATGAAGGACGAGATTGGGATAAAGAAGCTGCCCCATGGCGTCGGGAATGGTAAGGGAAGACATAAGGGCTGGGATAAGGCAGTCTTTCTCAACCGCATTTCTAATCGATTCGACGAGTAGCTTCATTTTGATGCCTCAAAAAGTCTATGCGGTCTTATGCGAAGAAACGGCCGATCGGCCATGAGCCGAGCGTCGTTCGTGCCTCTTCGTCAAGTGACGCTCTGAGCGCAGAGGCCATGTCCGAGTCTCCGCGCAAGGCTGCTGCGCATGCTTTCGACAGCGCACTATCTGAATTCAGCTGGATTGCCATTAACTCAGATTTCTCCTCGCTAGTAAGATCTCGCTTTCGAGCGGCAATTTGATATCGATTTATCAGGGTTGCCTCTCGATCCGCAAAAGCTTCCAGGGCGTCTACGGTCATCTCGCAGCATTTCAGCAACTCTTCCTTACAGCACGCATCTTGATCGTAGGCTGATAGCATTTCAAGCATCTTGTCGTTGACGTAGGCAGAGCTAACTTCGGTGACTGGATACTGCTTCAACGTAGCGGCAAACACCTCGGCATCGATATTGGCAAGCCTCATATAGTCCTGCATCGTTTGGACGAACAGAGGCGCGACGACTACGGGGGCATCCCCCTCGCCCCGGAAGAACACCGAGACCGTCAGGTCATCCAGTCGAAGCCCATCGACCATTCGGTACATATCTTCAGATACTTGGTAAAACACGAGCTTAATCGGATGGTTCCCCAGATTGATATATCCGAATCCGTTTTGCCGATCCTTGTAGTGGAGGGGTGCGTTCTCAACCAATCCCTTGTAAATTGTCTCGATGTTTCTTAAATCCTGAGTGGTCAACGCACTGATGTCGAGCTCTGGCTTGTAATGAAGAGCGTCGACAACCCGCTTGATAATCTCCAGCGACTGCAATCGACTCTCAAGGGCGTCGAGGTCGCCTCCGCTCAACTTGCACCCGCGAGCAAAGCCGCTTCCGTCTATGGAAAGCGTACCGGTTTGCATCAATGCGCGCATGAGGGCCAACTCTTCCATGCGCTCGACAAGAGTTCCGGTCTCGCTGAGGGCGATTGTGTTGGTGGAGAGGCATATGTCGAAACCCCTGAAGAAAACGTGCTCGCCATTCTCATTTTCTCCGGCCATGACCACCGCATTTAGGGAAACATCACCAGAGCTGACGTCATGCCGAGACCCAATCGCGACGCCAACTATGTTTTCAAGCTTATTCAAGGGATACAGCTCTCCCCAGGGGCTCTTCCCGTAGATATACAGCCCGTTCCTGTATGGAGCCAAGCTTGCGGGCGACTCGCCCTCGAGCAGCTCGATTCCAAACTCGCACTCATCAAAGCAAAGGCCGGCGTCCTTAAATTCCTCGATTGTCTTGGGGGCGATGCCAGCGACTGCTCGCTGCTTTGCTCTGTCCTTGACCGCCCTTCTGACAAGCCGCGTCAATTCCGCCGCGTCTGATGGAAGCCGGTCGAAACGCAAAGAGATGCGCTCTTGTTGCTCCGGAATATCGGCCAGAATCTTCTTTAGGTCATAGGGAAGCAAAAGTCTGTAGAAAACCTCCGCTGAACGAGCCTCGCTCCCACAGTAGACGTAAAAATAGATGCAGCCTCCAGCAATGTTGAGATAGTGCCTGAGGTCTGAAACTCGAACTTGCCGCTTAGGTCGGTCCGATTTTCTTTTCGAAGTGGTCCCCTTGACCTGAAGCGGCAACTGGCCTTCAACGGTCTCAATCGTGAAGGAAGAAGACGAGTAGACTTGCAGGTGCCCGTCGGTGCATTCGGTCTTGTCGTTCTCATCTATATACGCATAGACGCAAGCGACATCGCCGAAAGCCTGCTTGACAGCATTGACCGCGTTCTGCTCGATTTTGCGATTGTCCAAGCTTCTCCTTACTGTTTTAGATCGTCAGCAAACCGATGTCAGGCATGTTTCTCACTTGACCTAACTGCCTCGCGATGAATCGCATGGCCCTAGAGGAAAAAGTCCCTCGCGCTCACGATGCGGATGCCGTCGATATCCGTGTCGTAGGAACCCTGCCTCACGACCACGATCTTCTCGTGGTTGTCTCGTATCGACTTCAGAGGGGCGATCTCTCGCTCCCTGGTCTCGCTTGCGAACATCTCGTCAGTCGCCTGCACGTAGAGCACGCGCCCGTCCTTCGTCGCAACGAAGTCGACTTCCTTGCCATAGAGCTTGCCCACATGCACGCTCCATCCTTCGTAGAGCAGCTGGAGATACACGGCGTTCTCGAACAGGCGGCCAGTATCCGTGACCCTATAGCCGGCCATCCAGGTCCTGAAGCCGGTGTCGACGATGTACTCCTTTGGGTTCGTCTTGAGGAGCGCCTTGCCGTGCAAATCGTAACGCGTGGCACGATAGAACAGGAAGGCCTCCTCAAGCGCACCCACATACGAGGAAACGGTCTTGTTCGTGGTCTTCGGCCCCGCAGAAGTTAACGCGCCGGCGATTCGACTCGACGAGCACTCGTTGCCGATGTTGTCCGCCAGGAATTCGGCCACATGGCGCAGCAGGGAAGGGTCAGTCACCGCACTTTTGCCCTTCCCGCGCTCACGGTTGACAATATCACGCACGGCGATGGCTTCGTAGACGCCGGACATGTACGCCGAGTGCTGCGCCTGGGTCGTCGAGAGGGATGCGATGGCTGGCATGCCCCCGTACTCAAGGTAACGAGTAAGCATGTCGTCGAAGAGAACGGGATCCCCCTCGGGAGTGAGAGCCACCGAAGTTCCCGATACGAACTCGATTCCGCAGAAGTCGGCGAACTCGGAGAAGGACAGGGGCAGCATCTTTACCTCTACGTAGCGCCCGGAGAGATAGGTGGCCAGCTCGCTCGAGAGAAGATACGCATTCGAGCCCGTGAGGTAGATGTCGCAATCGAAGTCGATCCTCATTGCGTTGACCGCATCCTGCCAGCCATCGATTCTCTGGGGCTCGTCTATGAAAACGTAGGTGCGACCCTTGTCCGACAGGCGCCCGCGAACGTAATCATAAAGCTGGTCCTCCGTCTTGATGCCCGTACCCTTGCTTTCCAGGTTGACGCTCACAAAGCCGCCGCCAGCGACTCCTTCAGACTCGACGGCCATCCTAATTAGATCGAGAAGGCTCGACTTGCCGCACCTGCGCACGCCCGTGATCACCTTGATGAGGTCGGTGTCACGGAAGAGCATCGCCTCCTCGAGGTATCTATCGCGGTTCCTGAGTCTGCCACCCTTCAAAAGCTGCTCCTAAAACTCGAATCTGGTTACACTTTTAGGAGTATCGTAACTCCACGCCACAAGATGAGCAAAGAGCGCACCTCGAGACGGATCGACCAAGGGGATTACGCACCTGCCGGGAGGCAGGGCAGCTTGCTCGATCGACGCGGACTACCAATTGATAAACCCCAAAAGCCGGACCGCACGGCGGCGCTCGTTTCGCTAAATCGGCTTGATGGGATGGCGAATCACGGTCTTGAGCTTCTCCGGCGCGTACTTGCGCGGGTCGGAGAGGTAAATCTCGTGACAGAGGCGGGATTCGGAGAAGTCGGGCGCATATCCCCGTTCCGCCGCAAATGCACGCATGGCGCCTATGATCGTCAGCTCGTCATCGTAAGGCCCGTATAGCAATGGGCGCGGATTCGGAAGATGCCGCGCCCATTGGCAAACACTATAGCATAGAATCGAACGTCTGTTCTACTCCCACTCCATAACGAAACGCGGTTCGGTAGCGCCCGACCTGCGATTTTAGGCGCTATCGGAGCCGTTTCCCTCGGGTTCGGGCGGGTCGCTCGGGCTGGAAGGGTTGCCCAGCGGTTGCCCGCCCGAGGGTGCCGAGAAAGCGGCATCGAGACGGGCAGCAACGCCCTTGCCAGCATCGGCGTATAAATGCCCGTAAGTTCCGAGTGTGACCTTTACATCTTCATGACCTAAACGGTCGCGTATAGCCAAGGCGTTCTCACCCAATGCAATGAGCAGGGCGGCGTGAGAGTGCCGCAGAGCGTGGCAGCGGATACGGTGAACGCCAGCCATGCGAGCGTGGCGCTCGATGATATGCCTAACGGTATGCTTGGTGAGCGGGTCGCCGCCCCAAGACAGGACGAACTCGGTGGAGACGTTGCGCCGCTGCACGTCATGCCAGCGTTCGAGATATTCCAGCGTGAGCGAATCGAGCGCTATAACACGTTTTCCAGCTTTCGTTTTTGGCGGAGTGAGTTTCCAATTGCGGGCGTTGCGGTAGTACATCGAGCAGCCCACCGACAGGGTACCCGCGCCGAAGTCGATAGCCGACCATTTGAGGGCTTGGGCTTCACCCAGCCGAAGCCCCGTCATGTAGAGCAGCCAAAGGCACGTGAAGCCGAAAAGACCGTAATAGTCGGACGTGTCGAACGTAGCCGCCACCCGCTCGAACTCGTCACGCGTCCAGAAATCGACTTCCCTGCGGGCTTTCGGGACGTTGCCGACAGTGCGCGCGGGGTTGCGCTGCAAAAGCCCGATTTTGACCGCCATGTCCAGAACCATAGCGAAATACCCGTAGACGAGACGCGCATACGCGGGCGAGTAACCCGAAACAAGCTCATTCTGCCAACGTTTGAGCGCGGGCGCGTCAATGTCGCGCAGCCGACAGCGATCCCAACGCGCGAAATGCTTTCGCGACATCTGGGAACGCTCGGCGAACGTGCTTTCGCGGGTTCGAGCCTTGTAGTCTGGAACCCAGTACGTGCGGAAGAACTCGCCGAAACTCATTGTCGAATTGACCTTTACGGCGGTCTTGGAGAAATCAGCCATATACGCATCGTAGGCGGCTTTCGCGTCCTTCTGGGTCTTGTAGCCGCGTCCCCAGTGGCGCACGCGCTTACCCTCGGCATCAGTGCCGAGGTTCGCCACGAAATACCACGACCCGTTACGCGCATCGCGATAGACGTTACTCACCTTGGGCATCGTTCGCCCCCACGGGATCAACGCCGATAATATCGGCAACGGCGGCGGCGGGGACGCGCCCCACCTTGCGGGAGCCGTAGAACCCGAAGCCGCGCGACACCATGAGCCGCTTGGCGGCTCGGATTATGTCGGCAGACTTGGAGGGCGTGAAGCCCAACGCGATTAAATCGGTCTTATCGACCATCGGACAGCCAGTCATAGGCTACCAGTCCTTCCCTATCTTCGTGTACCGAACCTTACGCGGGGCGTATCCCCCGCCCTCACCGTAAAGGTCTGGTATCAATTGGTCGTATTCCTTCGTGAAAGCCACCGTATAGCCCTCGAACGAAAGAGGTTCGAGCGTGGTGAAACGCTCTTCCACGGGCTGAATAAGGTTCTGTGAGCGAAAGAACTTCTTCTGCTTGTAGGAACCCTCGTCAACGTCCTTGCTGAAATACTTGGAGATATAGCGACCAACGTTGTAGCGTTGGTCAACGTCAACGCGGTTAATCTTGACGAAGCCGTGACCCCACACCTCGCGCAGCTCGGAGAGCTTGATATACGGCATACCGAACAGGACAACGTGGTAATGGATAGCCCCGCGCTTCTGGGCTTCCCAAACAGCCAGATAGCGCACTTTCGTCTTATCCGTTCCATACACTCGGCGGTTAAGGCGCTTGATAAACTTGCGAAACTCACGGTTGCAATATTTAATATCGGTTACGTTATCGGCGAAAGTGAGCGTTAGAAACTTGGTCGAATCATCGAAATTGCAGTCGATAAGGCGGGCGATTTCCCAACGAACGCCCCTGTAGTGCCTTTGCCGCCGTTTCGCGGCATCGTAGTAGGCGGCTGCTTCGGGCTTTCGCCCACGTTCGCTTTCATCTTCTGAATCATCATCGCGGCGGGCTTCTGGGTTCATGCGCCCAGCGGGAGCCGAATACTCCCAAACCTCAATCGTCGTGGGCGTCTCGATGGTCTTGACCCATTCGAGCGCCAACTGGTATATACCACCTTCCGCACATCCGCGAAAAAACTGGTTCCAACCAGCGGGAACCGCCCAAAACGGGCGAACTTCCGCGGACAGATGTTGACATATATATCAAGTAAAGTAAGCCGCCGTGCGCCCGCTCGGGGCGGGGGGTCGCTCCGCTCGGCTGGGCGCTCCGCGCCCGCCGCCCCCTTTCCCGCCCCGAGCGTTCGCCCAGCGGCAGGGGCTTTACTTCCTAATCCGTCACACTTTCGGCGCTTTCTTCCTTCTCGGCGTTGTCCGCAGATACCCCGTTACGGCGTTGAGCGGCGATATAAAGCCGTTTTAGCTCTTTCGGGTAACGACCTTCGAGTAGTCCGCGAACGGGGCTTTGAAAGGTCTTGGAGCGTCCCAGCCGTCAAGCATGATATAGCCCGTGCCGCGTTCCTCGATGGGCAGGAAGTCGAAAGAGCCGCCGAAGGTCATACGGTAGCCCTCGTCCGAGAGCGAACCCAGGGACACGCGAGCGCCCAAGTTGTCGCGTATGTCGGTCGATATGGTATCGGCGCGGGGCTGCTGCATGGCGAGGATAACGAACACGTTGGCGGCGCGGGCTTTCAGCACCAGCTGGGTCAGGTTGTCCCAGACCTCGGTAAAGGTCTTTTTGTCAGCCGCAGCCTTGAACGCCGCCACCTCATCGAATATCAGGAACACGGGGTTAAGCCCGTAGGTAAAGGCGTTGGCACCGAAACGGAAACGCTCGGGGTCCTGCATGTACTCGTAGCGCCTATCCATTTCCTCCCTGCAAAGGCGCACCACCTTGGCAATCTGGGCGGGCGATACGCCAACGCGGTCGGAGCCTATGACATGCGAGAGCGAAGCCAACTCGGCGTTCTTGGGGTCGCAGATATAGACCTCACCCGCAAAGCCGTTGGAATTGCCCAGCCGCATAAACTCGGCTATGAGGTAGTAGAGGAAGGTAGACTTACCGCCGCCAGTGCCGCCAGCTATGAGCATATGGGGCAGGTGGGCAAAGTTCCACGACAGCTCGCCAGTGAGCGGGACGGAATCGAGCGCCCCCGTAGGCTCGGCGGCGAGCAAGCGGGGAACAGCCTGCAAGCGCACATCATCGCGCAGACGGAAAACGTAATCGGTAGCGCCAACGCCAGCAGACTTGGAATCGAGCGGGCGACCTATCACGGAGCAAAGCCCCATGTCCTCAAGTTTGGAGAGCTTGGAGGTATAGCCGTTCCCATCGTCAAAGGCTCGGACGGTCAGCATATTGCCGCTCACGAGGACGCGGAGACGGAGCGAGGAGTCGATACGCTCGCGTTTGGTGCCATTCGACAACGTGTCCTCATGCGAGACGTAGAACTTGTTCGCATAAAGGAACCGCTCCAAGTTGCGAACGGTCGAGCCGCACGGCACGAAGCGGGAGCCGAACAGCGCGACATACAGGACGAGCCAGAGCGAGAGCGCCAGCAGCGCCACAGCGGGAACGAGCAGCGGCAAGGTGAATAACGAGCGCTCGCAAAACATGAGCAGGTTGAAGCCGAACACGAAGGACAGCCCAGCCAAGAAGAGGACGAAAACAGCCTTGAACGAACCCGAGGGCGCAGGCGAGGTAAGGGACACGTCAACGCCCTTACGCAACAGCTCGGTATCACGGGCATCGAGACGCTTTCGGAAATGATCGAAAGCGGGCAGGGAACGCAGGGAATCAGAGAGCATGGGAGGGAACCCCCTTACGAGAGAAAACGGAACGGGAGCCGTCAGAGTTCACGGCGGTCACGGAGACGGAGAGCGGCGAGCCGTCATGCAGGGGCGGCGCAACCTCGAAGCAAGTCCAGAGGGCGGCGGTAGAGCCGTCATAGCCGACCTCGGCACCGTGACCCGCAAACGACCCCAGAACGGAACGGGAGCCGAGCGAAGCCGAGTTGACGGTGAGCGTTGCGGCATCGGGCGAGGTCAGGACGGCAAAGAGCAGGGCGGGGGCGGCACCATCGGACGGCACCAGACGCAGGGAGAGCGCCGAGCCGTCTGAAAGGTCGAACCTATCGAACTCCTTGGCGTTGAGCGGGACGGCGGCGCTACCCCGAAGGTACGGGGTGCAGCACTCGAAAGGCGGCAGGGCTGGGGGGACGGCGGCGGCGATACGGGCAGTCTCGAAAACGAGCCAGCCTAGGACGAGGGCGTACAGCACCGCCACCGAGACGAAAAACACGCGGAGGGGTCTGGGCATGGCGCACCCCCTAGTATCCGAACGGGCTGGGGTTGCCCGTATCGAACTCGTTAAAGG
>CABRZY010000026.1 GCA_902475475.1 uncultured Collinsella sp. | reverse complement strand
CCCGGGCGGACAATTAAGTGCGTTACTCGGCAGCGGCCTTGAACTTGTTGTAGTTAATCAGGCAGCCGGCCTTGACGATGGCGCGCTCCTCTGCCGTCATATCGGCAATGTAAAGCTCAATCTGCTCGACCGTGCCGTCGGCGCGCACCACGTAGGCGGCGATGTCCTTTAGGTCGCCGTCGAGCGCGGCGCGGATACCCGGCACAAAGACGCAGTCGCCTACCTCAAAGCTGGGCTCGTCCTCCATCTGGAAGGGCACCATGCCCCAGTTCATCACGTTGGAGCGATAGCGCTTGGTGGCGTACTCGTGGACGATGTTGGCCAGGCCGCCAATCACGCGCTGGCAGCTCGCGGCCTGCTCGCGGGCGGAACCGTCGCCGGGCTTCTTGGCATAGAGCATAGAGCCGTACTCGGTCGCCTTGGCATCGGCCGTGACACCCGCGCCGGCCAGTGCCTCAAACACGCTGGCAAGCTCAGCATCGAGTGCCGCCAGGTCGCCCGCGGCTTCACCGGCAACGCGGCGCTTCTCCACCGCATCGACCTCCTTGGAGCGACCCACGTAGGCAGGGTCGCGACGGCTCAGAGTAAACTCGGCCAGACCCAGAGGGTTGGAGCGGAAGGAGCTCGTCTCGCCCGAAGGAATGAGCTCGTCGGTCGTGGTGACCGGGTCCATGATCTTGGAGCACACCTTGAGCAGGATGTCGTCGCCGAGGGGCTCCATCGCGGGCCACGGCTTGATGTTGGGGCCTTCGACCAGCTCGTCGGCAGGCTCCGCCTTGCCAAAGCCCCAGTACACGCGCTTTTTGTACGGCGCGTCGTCAAAGGTGTACTCGCAGGCCTCGTCCCAAGTCTCCTCGGGCAGGTCGGTCGCCGGCGTCAGGACGCCGCCGTTGGCAGCCGTCGCCGCAATGGAGCGAGCGTCCATCAGGGCCACGGCGCTCAGCTGGCCATTACCCGGCTTGGAACCCTCGCGATTAGGGAAGTTACGCGTGGTGTGGCGGATGGACAGACCGTTGTTGGCAGGCGTGTCGCCGGCACCGAAGCACGGACCGCAGAACGCCGTGCGCACGATCGCGCCAGCCTCCATGAGGTCGTAGATATAGCCGCGGCGTGTAAGCTCGAGTGCCACGGGCTGGCTCGTGGGATAGACCGACAGCGAGAACTCGCCGCAGCCGGTGTTGGCGCCTTTGAGCACGCGGGCAGCCTGGACCACGGAGTCGTAGTTGCCGCCCGAGCAGCCGGCGATAACGCCCTGCTGCACGTGCAGCTTGCCGTCGACGATCTTGTCGAGCAGGCTAAAGTGCGTCTTGCCCTCGCCGATCTTGGCAGCCTCGAGCTCGACCTCGTGCAGGATGTCCTCGAGGTTCTCGTTGAGCTCGTCGATCTCAAAGCCGTTGGAAGGATGGAACGGCAGCGCGATCATGGGCTTGATGCTCGACAGATCGACCTCGACGCAGCCGTCGTAGTAGGCGACATCGGCGGGCTTGAGCTCGCGGTAGTCGTCGCCGCGGCCGTGCATGGTCAAAAACGCGTGCGTGTCCTCGTCGGTGGCCCAGATGCTCGACAGGCAGGTGGTCTCGGTGGTCATGACGTCGACGCCGTTGCGGTAGTCGGTCGTCATGCTCGCGATACCGGGGCCCACGAACTCCATAACCTTGTTCTTAACGTAACCCTTGGCAAAGACGGCACGGATGATGGCGAGCGCCACGTCGTGCGGGCCAACGCCGGGGCGCGGGGCGCCCGTGAGATAGATGGCAACGACGCCGGGATAGGCGACATCGTAGGTGTCGCGCAGCAGCTGCTTTGCCAGCTCGCCACCGCCCTCGCCCACGGCCATGGTGCCCAGAGCGCCGTAGCGGGTGTGCGAGTCGGAGCCCAGGATCATCTTGCCACAGCCGGCGAAATTCTCACGCATAAAGGAGTGGATGACGGCGATGTGCGGCGGGACGAAGATGCCGCCGTACTTCTTGGCAGCCGAGAGACCAAAGACGTGGTCGTCCTCGTTGATGGTGCCGCCCACGGCGCACAGCGAGTTGTGGCAGTTGGTGAGCACGTAGGGCAGCGGGAACTGCTCCATGCCCGAGGCGCGCGCCGTCTGGATGATGCCGACAAAGGTGATGTCGTGGCTCGCCATGGCGTCGAAGCGAATCTTGAGCGCCTCGGGGTCGCCGGACGTATTGTGTGCCTGGAGGATCGAATACGCGATGGTGCCGCGCTTGGCATCCTCGGGCGTCTGCGTAATACCGCGCTCGGCAGCCTCGGCCGCGGGCACGACCTCGCTGCCACCGCGCAGGTAGATGCCGTCCTCGTACAGCTTAACCATACTGTCTCCCACTCTGCCCAAAAGATTTGGGCGCATAGCATACATTCGTTCAATATCGTGCCATAGAACGGTTGCGAGTTGGTTACGAATCTGCGCGTTCACTTTATCTCAGTAAAGCAAAGGACGAGCACCTTGCATCGCTCTTCTGACAAGGAGTGTCCCAAAGTGCCGGCACAAAAGGAACGTCCCCAACTGCCAAGTGCCGCAAGAATGTCCCCTTTGACCAGTCATTTAAGAACGTCCCCAATGACTACCGCATCCGGAGCAAGGCAACGCCGCAGGTAGAGGACGGACAGCGAGCGACGTCCAGGGCGAACAAGTTGGCATGAAAAAGGCAAGGCATAGACCTTCTGGTCATGCCTTGCCTTTTGAATGACAAATTGTCGCTCTGGACGTCACGCAGCGTCGGCCGGTCCGCCGTTCGGTAGAACGGCGGAACCTACAAATCCCCGCCGGCACCCAGCAGCTTGCGCATGACCTGTTCGGGGTTAACCGAGCCGTCGCGCGGGGCCAGGGCGGTGATCTTCTTCTGCATCTTGTACTCGTGCAGCTCGTCCTCGAGCTGGCGCACGCGGGCGCGGAGCTTTTCGTTCTCGCGCTCGCGCTCCTCGGCACGCTCCTTCATATCGAGGATGCGCACCACGCCGGCAAGGTTGATGCCCTCGTCGGTCAGCTGGTTGATGAGCTCCAGGCGCTCGATATCGGCACGCGAATACAGACGCGTGTTGCCGCCCGAGCGCTGGGGGTTCACCAGGCCCTTGGACTCGTAGACGCGCAGAGTCTGCGGGTGCATGCCGGTCAGCTCGGCCGCCACGCTGATCATGTACAGCGGTTTGTTCCTATTGTCCTCGGCCATGCTACCTGACCCCTTTCCGTCTCGTTATCGTCCATCATAAGCCCGCGGGCGCGGGCGTGCGCCACGACCGCCCTAGTACGTCGCCTTGTAACGGTTGACTTTCTCGCGATAGTCGCGCGTGTCGGCCTCGCGCAGCTTGGTCATGGCATCGCACTCGTCATCGGATAGGTTCGTGGGGACCTGCACCTTGATCTCGACGAGCAGCGCGCCTGTGCGGCCACGGTGCTTAACGTCGGGCGCCCCCATTTCCTTAAAGCGGAACTTCTTGCCCGTCTGGGTACCCGCGGGCACCTTCAGACGAACCGTCGCACCGCCGGGCGTCGGCACGTCCACCGTGCAGCCGAGCGCCGCCTCATAGACCGAGATCGGCACCTCCATGGTCACATCGGCACCCTTGCGCTTAAACAGCGGGTGCTCCTCCACATGCGTGGTCACGACCAGGTCGCCGCGCTCGCCACCCGCAACGCCATACTCGCCGCGACGTTTATAACGCAGCTTGCCGCCGTCGACCGCGCCTGCAGGCACCGAGACCGTAATGGTCTGCTGCTCGCCCGTCGAGGGAATGCGATAGGTGACCTTGTGCGTCACGCCGCGAAACGCGTCCTCAGCCGTCACATCGACGGTCAGCGACAAGTCGCCGCCCTTGCGCGCGCGGCTGCGACCCGCGCCGGCACCGGCAGCGCCCGCGGCCCCGGCAAAGCCCGAGCCCCAATCGCTGCCCCAGGCGCCGTTGCCGCTAAAGATGCTGTCGAAGATATCGCCCCAGCCGCTCGCGCCGGCACTGGCTCCGTAGCCACCGCTATACGCGCCGCCCGCGCCCGGCATGCCGCCAAACATGAGCATCTGGTCGTACTCTTTGCGCTTCTTCTCGTCCGAAAGCGTCTCGTAGGCCTCGCTGATCTCCTTGAACTTGGCCTCGTCGCCGCCGGCATCGGGGTGATATTTTTGCGCGAGCTTGCGAAACGCGCTCTTGATCTCTTTGTCGGAGGCGCTCTTGGATACGCCCAGGATGTCATAGAAGGTTTTGCCTGCAGCCATCGTAGCTCCTCTCCTGTTACGTCCGCCGCCCATGCAGACGACGGTTCATGCTTTCATATGGCACTAGGCCAGAAAGGGCCCCGGGTGTTGCCCCGGGGCCCTTCTCAATTACTCCTCGGTGCTCTCGGCCGTATCGGCCGTAGCATCCTCGGGCGCCGCTTCGGGCTCCGGTGCGGGGCGCTTCTCGCCACCGTAGGTCACCGTCACCATCGCGGAACGCAGGATGCGATCCGCCATGCGGTAGCCCTTCTGGTACACGTCGTTGACGGTCTCGTCGTACTGCGACGCGTCCTCGACGCGACCCACGGCCTGGTGCTCGAGCGGATCGAATGCCTCGCCCTTGGGATCGATGGGCTCAACGCCCTCGTGCGCAAACACATCGAGCAGCTTGGCATGTACCGCGTCGACGCCATCGACGAACTGCTTAAAGTCGTCGGCAAGCTCCTGGCTGCGGGCATGGTCGATCGCACGCTCGATATCGTCGACCACCGGCAGCAGCGCAGTGACGAGCTTCTCGGTCGCGCGCTCGCGCTCGGCGATACGCTCATTGGCGGTGCGGCGACGGAAGTTCTCCCAGTCGGCCTGCAGACGGGCGGTACGCTCGGTGGCATCCTTTGCCTTGTCCTCGGCGGCCTTCTGGGCCTCTGCCGCAGCATCGAGCTCGCTGCGCACGTCGGCAAGCTCCTTTTGGGCCTGCTCGAACTTGAGCTTAAAGTCGTTGTCGGCGGCTTCCTCACCGGCGCGGATAGCAGCTTCCACCATCTCGTCCTCGGTCATCGTCGCCTCCTTGTTGGAATCCTCTACCTGGTTCTCGGCAGCCTCGGCGGCCTCGGCCTCGTTGGCCTCGGTATCGTCGACGGCCTCTACGGGAATCTTCACGTCCTTCTCCTCAGAGTCAACGGGGGCGGCGCCAGCGGCAGCCGCCTCCGTGCGAGCTTTACGGGCGGACATGATTACTTGTCCTCGTCGTCCACAACCTCGTAGTCGGCGTCGACGACGTCATCGTCGGCAGACTGGGCACCGGCGGCACCGTCGGTCTGCTGCTGAGCGTCGGCGTAGACAACCTGAGCCAGCTCGTAGGCCACGGACTGCAGGGACTCGCCGGCGGCCTTGATGGCCTCGACGTCAGAGCCCTCGAGCGCCTTCTTGGCGTCGGCGATAGCGGCCTCGGCCTTGGACTTCACGTCAGCGGAAACCTTGTCACCCAACTCGTTGAGGGTCTGCTCGGTGGAGTAGCACAGGCTGTCGGTCTGGTTGCGGACCTCGACCTCTTCCTTCTGCTTCTTGTCCTCCTCGGCATGAGCCTCGGCGTCCTTGACCATACGATCGACTTCGTCGTCGGAAAGCGCGGTGGAGCCGGAGATGGTGATCTGCTGCTCCTTGCCGGTGCCCTTGTCCTTAGCGGAGACCTTGACGATGCCGTTGGCGTCGATGTCGAAGGTAACCTCGATCTGCGGCACGCCGCGGCGGGCAGCCGGGATGCCGGTCAGCTGGAACTTACCGAGCGACTTGTTGTCGCGGGCAAGCTCGCGCTCGCCCTGGAGCACGTTGATCTCGACGCTGGTCTGGTTGTCGGCAGCGGTGGAGTAGACCTCGGTCTTGGAGGTCGGGATCGTGGTGTTGCGGTCGATCATCTTGGTCATGATGCCGCCCATGGTCTCGACGCCCAGCGACAGCGGGGTAACGTCGAGCAGCAGGATGCCCTCGACGTCGCCGGTGAGCACGCCGCCCTGGACGGCAGCACCGTCGGCGACGACCTCGTCGGGGTTCACGGACATGTTGGGCTGCTTGCCGGTCATGGTCTTGACGAGCTCCTGGACGGCGGGCATACGGGTGGAGCCGCCGACGAGGATGACCTCGGTCAGATCGGAGAGCTTAAGCTTGGCGTCGCGCAGGGCGTTGGTGACAGGCTGCTTGCAGCGCTCGAGCAGGTCGCGGGTGATCTTCTCGAACTCGGCGCGGGTCAGCGTGTAGTTGAGGTGCAGCGGGCCGGACTGGTTCATGGTAATGAACGGCAGGTTGATGGTGGTCTGCTGGGCGGCAGAGAGCTCCTTCTTGGCGTTCTCGGCAGCCTCCTTCAGACGCTGCAGGGCCATGGGGTCCTGACGCAGGTCGACACCGTTCTCCTGCTGGAACTTATCGGCCATCCAGTCGATGACGCGCTGATCCCAGTCGTCGCCGCCCAGGTGGTTGTCGCCCGAGGTGGACAGAACCTCAAACACGCCGTCGGCGAGGTCGAGGATGGAGACGTCGAAGGTGCCGCCGCCCAGGTCGAAGACCAGGATGCGCTGGTCGGTGCCCTGCTTGTCCAGGCCATAGGCAAGAGCAGCAGCGGTCGGCTCGTTGACGATACGCTTAACGTTGAGGCCGGCGATCTTACCGGCGTCCTTGGTGGCCTGACGCTGGGCGTCGTTGAAGTAGGCCGGGACGGTGATGACGGCGTCGGTGACGGTCTCGCCCAGATACTTCTCGGCGTCAGCCTTCATCTTGGCGAGCGTCATGGCGCTCACCTGCTCGGCGGTGTAATCCTTGCCCTCGATATCGACGACGGCACGGCCGCCCTGGCCCTCCTTGACCTCGTACGGCACGGTCTTGATCTCGGAGGTGCACTCGGAGTACTTGCGGCCCATGAAGCGCTTGATGGAGAACACGGTGTTCTTGGGGTTGGTGACAGCCTGGTTCTTAGCGGCCTTACCCACGACGCGGTCGCCGTCGGCACGGAAGCCCACGACGGACGGGGTGGTGCGGTCGCCCTCGGCGTTCACGATAATGGTCGGAGAACCGCCCTCGAGGACGGCCATAGCGGAGTTAGTAGTACCAAGGTCGATACCAAGAATCTTACTCATTAGAAATTCCCTCTCTCTTTTGCGTTCGCGCCGCCTCGACGGTCTGTCGCGCGGCACTTCGGCTTGTCTTTCAGGATGTAGTGTATCCCCTTATGGGCCGGAATATACAAAATCTAAGTCAATTCATATAAGATTTCTTATTGCCAAGAGTTTAGGTTCGCAAATATGCAGGTAGACGCGCTGTTTGAGTTCTGGGCAGATCTATCGAGATCTATGTAGAGATGGCTGAGGTTTGCGTCCGGGGGTGCCTGGGGGCCGTCTTGCGGAAAGCTCATCCCGGTTTGAGCGTGGATTCCGGGTCGCAGTTTCCGTCTGAAGGCTCAACCGGAAACCGTATCCCGTTTTGAGAGCTGATACCGGCTCGCATTTTCCGCTAGCGGGCCTAACCGGAAACTGCAACCCGTTTTTCGACAAAATAATGGGATGCGGTTTCCGCAAGCACGCTCAATCGCTCAATATTTCAAGTCACCTTTAGCTAACATTTGCGCAGCTCAACGGCCCCACCTGCGCATTTTTTAGTAAACCTTGGCATACTCGGCGAACGGTATGAAGATGCCGGTCAGAGGGTATTGCAAACGGTCGCTCCCGTGGTATGTTTTTGCCCGAATCAAACCGACGCGCATCGCCTGTAGCGTCGGTCAACAGAGAGGAAACTACCATGGCTCATCCCGTAATTGATGCCGACGAGTGCATCGCTTGTGGCGTTTGCGTCGACTCCTGCCCCGCTGGCGTTCTGGAGCTCCAGGACGTCGCTACCGTCGCTGACGAGGACTCCTGCGTCGCCTGTGGCGCTTGCCAGGACGCTTGCCCCGCTGGCGCGATCACCGAGATCGTCGAGGAGTAACAACTCCCCCACTTGCGCACTCACAAGTACACCGTGCACAAAAAGGAGGCCTCCGCATCGCCGCGGAGGCCTCCTTTTGCATATGTGGGCAGTTGCGGTGGAATAGTTCCTGGCTCATTGCTTAGGTGCCGATTGTAGGAACTATTTCACCGCAACTTATAAAGACGGTGTCGGGCTAGGACAAATCATCCTCGTAGGGCATTAAATCGGCAAGGTAGCCCTTCTCCTTGAGCATCGCCTCGATCTCGTCGAGGGTCTGTTCGTCCTCCGCCGCAATGCGATGGAAGTGGTAGCCGCTGGTCACCGTCAGCAGCGGAAAGCTCTTGCCGCTCTCGATATCGCGCAGATAGCGCTCGACATCGCGACGATTGCGGATGTCCAGGTCGGCCGTAATCTTACCGTACACGCGGTGATTGACAATCACGTTGAGCACAGCGCCGCCGGCGTCGACGATACTCGTGAGCTCATCGCCTGCCTGCTCCACGCTGTGGCGAACCTTGACCAAGCGCGTAGGCACGGCGGGGCTGCTGGGGGCCTCCTGCAGCACGTAGCCGCGGTTGGTCGCCACGATATCGTGCCCATCGGCGCGCAGCAGGGCGATGTCCTGCACCACGATCTGGCGGCTCACACCCACCTCGCTGGCAAGCGCGCTGCCCGATACGGGCCCCTTGGCCCCCTCGAGCACGGCCATGATGGCACGGCGACGCTCGCGGGCGTTCATTATTTACCGTCCAGCAGACGCAGGTGCTTAAGCGAGAGGTCGAGGATCGGCGCGGAGTGCGTCAGGGCGCCCGAGCTAATAAAGTCAACGCCCAGGTCGGCAAGCGCGCGGATATTGCTGGCATCCACGTTGCCCGAGCACTCGGTCTTGGCGCGGCCGGCGATAAGTTCAATAGCGGCGGCCATGTCGTCATGGGTCATGTTGTCGAACATGATGATGTCGGCGCCGGCCTCCACGGCCTCGCGCACCATGTCCAGGTTCTCGCACTCGATCTCGACCGTCGTGGTAAACGATGCATGGGCGCGCGCCATCTCGATCGCGCGCGTCACGCCACCGGCGGCATCGATGTGGTTGTCCTTGAGCATGACGGCCGTCGACAGGTTGTAACGGTGGTTGCTGCCGCCGCCAATCTCAACCGCCGCCTTCTCAAACACGCGCATGCCCGGTGTGGTCTTGCGCGTGTCGACGAGCACAGTCTTGGTTCCCTCGAGCGCCGCGGCCATGCTGTGCGTATAGGTAGCGATGCCGCTCATGCGCTGCAGGTAGTTGAGCGCCACGCGCTCGCCCGAAAGCAGCACACGCGCATCGCCGCGCACCTGACCCACGTGGTCGCCGGCATGCACCTCGTCACCGTCGGCAACATCAAACAGCACCGAGCTCTGCGAATCCAGCAGCTCAAAGGTGCGAGCGAACACATCCAGGCCGGCAATGATGCCATCGGCTTTGGCGATAAGCTCCACCGTGGCGGGACGCGCCGTGGGGCACACGCTCGCCGTGCTCACGTCCTCAAACGTAATGTCCTCGCGCAGAGCTTGCAGAATCAGATCATCGACGACGAGCTTCATGGTAATGGGATTCATGGTCTACTCCTCCACGGCCTGCGTGCCGGCGGCACGGGCCAAATCATCGATTGCCAGAGGGTCGGCGCCCAGGGCGCGATGACGGCCATCGAGCGCGGGATCGCCCGCCTGCTCCACGGCCAGCGACTCGCCGGTACGCATATACCACGCGGCGCGACGACCCCAGACCAGCGCCTCGAGCAGGCTGTTTGAAGCAAGGCGGTTCTTGCCGTGAACGCCGTTGCAGGCCGTCTCGCCCGCGGCGTAGAGCTCGGGCATCGAGGTGCGGCCGTCCTTGTCGACCCACACGCCGCCCATAAAGTAGTGCTGCGTCGGCGTAACGGGAATGGGCTCATCCAGGATGTCGCGACCGTCCTCCAGGCAGCGCGCGCGGATGTTGGCGAAGTGCCCGGTCACCACGTCGCGCTCGACGGGGGCAAAGCTCAGCCACTCGTGCTCGGTGTCATCCTGCTTCATCTGCTCGCGGATGGCGGCGGCGACAACGTCGCGCGGCTGCAACTCGTCGGTAAAACGCTCGCCGGCGGCGTTGAGCAAAATCGCGCCCTCGCCGCGGCAGCTCTCGCTGATCAGGAAGGTGCGACCCGGCTGCGGCGAGAACAGTCCCGTGGGGTGAATCTGCACGTAGTCCAGATGCTCCATCTTAATGCCATGCTCCTGAGCGATGTAGCAGGCATCGCCCGTGAGCTGCGGGTAGTTGGTCGAATGGTCGTATACGCCGCCGATGCCGCCCGTTGCCCACAGCGTGTGGCGGGCATGGATCTTAAACGGCTTACCGGCATGCACGCCCTCAGCGGCATTTGCCAGCTCGTCGGCGGGGCGAACCGAGTTGTCCTCGTCCACGGCTACGGCGACGACGCCGGTGCACACCGTGGCGTCATCGCGCTCGGCGGTCAGAATGTCGGTCATGGCCACGTGCTCCAAAATCTGCACGTTGTCCAGCTTGCGAACGGCCTGGAGCAGCTTGGTCGTGATCTCCTTGCCCGTAATGTCGGCATGGAAGGCAATGCGCGGACGGCTGTGCGCGCCCTCGCGGGTAAAATTGAGGCTGCCGTCGGCCTTGCGCTCAAAATCCACGCCCATCGCTAGCAGGTCGTTGATGACCGAGCGGCTCGAGCGAATCATGATGTCGACGCTCTCGCGGCGGTTCTCGTAGTGGCCGGCGTGCATGGTGTCCTCAAAGAAGGCATCGTAGTCCGAGCCTTCGGGCAGCACGCAGATGCCGCCCTGCGCGAGCATCGAATCGCACTCATCGACGGCGCCCTTGGAGAGCATGATCACGCGCGTGCTCGTCGGCAGATTGAGGGCCGCGTACAGACCCGCCACGCCGCAGCCGGCAATGACGACGTCGCACTCCATATCGGGGTATTGCTTGGTTTCCACAGGAATCCTCTCCCTTGAATGTGACATAAGGGACCGTCCCTCATGCAACATTGTTCTAGCGTGCTGCGTACTCGAGCATACGGTCGAGCGTGAGCTTGGCCTGGTCTGCTGCCTCGTCCGAGACGCCGATCTGCACCTCGCCCTCGCCCGTCTCCAGGCAGCGCACGAGCTTTTCGAGCGTGATGAGGTCCATGTTGACGCAGGTGGGCTGCACCGCGGGGAAATAGAACTTCTTGCCGGTGCCCTGGCAGCGGCGCTCGAGCTCGTAGAGCACGCCGCGGACCGTCACGATAATGAACTCGCTCGCGTCGGACTCCTCGGCATACTTGATGATGCCGGCGGTGGAGCCGATGTAGTCGGCCTCGGCCAGAACGTCGGCCTTGCACTCAGGATGCGCCAGCACGAGCGCGTCGGGGTGGGCCTCCGTCGCGTCGACGATCTGCTCGACGGTGATGATGTGATGGCGTGGGCAGTAGCCGTTGTTGAGGATGACGTGCTTTTGCGGCACCTGCTCGGCTACGAAGCGTCCCAGGTTTTGGTCGGGAATGAACAGGATATGCTGCTGCGGCAGCTCGGACACGATCTTAACGGCGTTGGAACTGGTGACGCACACGTCGCTCCAGCTCTTGATCTCGACCGTGGAGTTGACGTAGCACACCACGGCCAGGTCGTCGCCGTACTCGGCGCGCGCCGCGTCAACCGTCTCGCGCTTGACCATGTGCGCCATGGGACAGTCTGCGCCCGGCTCGGGCAGCAGCACGGTCTTAGTGGGATTGAGCAGCTTGGCGCTCTCGCCCATAAACTCCACGCCGCACAACACGATGGTCTGCTGCGGCAGGCTCTTGGCGAGCTTTGCCAGGTAGAAGCTATCGCCGACGTAATCGGCAACGGCTTGGACCTCGGGCGCCACGTAATAGTGCGCCAGGATCACCGCGTCACGTTGGGTTTTTAGTTGCTGAATGGCCTCGACGAGCTCTGCGGGCACCAGTGCCGCACGCTCCGTTGCCGTCGTTGCCGATGCCAAGCCGGCCGCGATATCGCGTGCAAGCTCCGACGCATCCATGTTCGCGCTCTGTGCCATCAAGGCCCCTCTCTTTTGGCGAATCTTGGGGCTTTAGTATGACACCTAGGTTTACAGCTGACAAGACAGCTGTAAACCTAGGTGTAAAGTTGAAATAAAGATTCAATCATGTGGCAGGTCCATATTCGAACTGGCAAGCTGAGGATAGCTGAGCTCTCGATGGCGCAGGAGGCATCTTTCGCCACCGCAATACCGCTTGGCGCGAGTTGCACGCCGTGGGGCGCAAACGGTCCGCACCCCCGCAAGCGGCGCGTACCCGATGTGGCAAAATCGAACTACTTAAGGGGGCCGAATGCTCAAGATTATTGCCTGCGACGATGATGTCGCTTTTCTAGATAGACTGCACCGGATGATCGACCGTTGGTCGACCGAGACGGGCACGGCGGTCGATGTTGCGCTCGTCACACGCGGCGAGGACCTGCTGGCCCGCCATGCCGCATCGCGCGCCGACATCATTCTGCTCGACATGATCATGCCGCTCGTCAACGGCATGGACACCGCACGCGAACTGCGCCAGGCCGACACCGCCGTGCGCCTGGTGTTCCTCACCTCGTCGCCCGAGTTCGCGCTGGAATCCTACGAGGTCCGCGCCTTCGACTATCTGCTCAAGCCCGTGACTTACGAACGCCTGGCGCAGTTACTCGACGAGCTTTCGAGCATGCGCCCGGCGGCAACCGACGAGCTCGTGATCAAAACTTCCTTTGGCTACCACGCCCTGCGCCTGTCCGACATCGAATATGCCGAGGCGCGCAACAAGCACGTGGTCTTCCACCTGCGCGACGGACGCGATATCGAGGCACTCGAGTCGTTCCGCAGCGTCGAGGACCGCTTGGAGCAAAACGCAGTCTTCTTTAAATGCCACCGCAGCTACCAGGTCAACCTGCGCAATATCGATCACTTTGACCGCACGGACATCGTCATGCGCTCGGGCGCGTGCATCCCGCTTTCGCGCAGTTGCAAGCAGGGATTCCAAGACGCCTACTTTGCGGTGCGCTTTGAGGGTGGGAGACACTGATGGTCTCCTCGGTCGAAATGGTCCTTTGGGCAATCCACCACGCCACGACGCTGCTCTTTGGCGTCTTTGCCTCGGCGGCGCTGTGCGGTGTCGAGATCAACCGGCGTCATGCGCTTGAACTGGTGTTGGTCGGCATCGTGACCGGCGCTGCCTTTTCGATCGCCAATGTCGTTGGCGGCGAACTATTTGCCCGACAGGTTTATCCACTTGCCGTGCACCTGCCGCTTATCGTCTACCTGTGTGCGCGCTACCGCCTGAGCCCGCTGCTTGCCGCGCTCGGCATTACGAGTGCTTATCTGAGCTGCCAGTTCAGCAATTGGATGGGCATCGCCGCCTTTGCCGCAACCGATTCGCAGATCGCGTACTATCTGGCGCGCATCGCGACCACACTCGCCGTCTTTGCCGTCCTGTTGCATTGGGCCGGCGACATCGGTCCACGCTTGGCGATTAAAAGCACCACCGAGCTGGGCATCCTTTTAATCCTGCCGCTCGTCTATTACGTCTTTGACTATGCCACCAACGTCTACACCACGCTGTTCCACTCGGGCTCGGTGGTAACGGTTGAGTTTTTGGCATTTGCGCTCTGTGCCTTCTATCTTATGTTTCTTGCCGTTTACCTGCGCGAATACGAAGAAAAGGAAACCGCCGAGCGAGAGCGCTGGATGCTCGAAACCCGCGACAGCGCCGCCATCAAAGAGCTCGAGGCTTGGCGTCAATCTGGGCGCGAGCTGTCGATTCTTCGCCACGATATGCGCCACTTCCTACGCGGCCTGGCCGCTTTAATTGAGGAGGGCCACACCGACGAGGCGCTCAAACGCATCGATGAACTCTGCGAAGCCGGCGATCGCACCGCCGTACGCCGCTTCTGCGCCAACGAGACCGTAAACATCGCGCTTTCGTCATTTAACTCGGATATCAATAGAAACGGCATTACCGCCAACCTGCGCGCCGCCGTACCCGAAACCATCCACGTAGGTGACGCCGACCTGTTTAGCGTGCTCTCAAATGCCTTGGAAAACGCTATCACCGCCGCAAGCGCCGCACCCCAAGGAAAGCGATTCGTCGACTTTGACCTGCGATTAGAGGACGGCCAGCTGCTGCTGTTAGTTTCCAACACGTTTGACCGCACGCCGCGCATGGTCGGCGGCATGCCCGTAGCCGGGCACACCGGACACGGCTTTGGAACCAAGAGCATTAAGCTTGCCGTCGAACGCATGAACGGCAACTGCCAGTTCCGCATTAACGGCGATCGGTTTGAGCTGCGCGCTGTGATGTAGAAGTGCGGCGCCGATCTCGAGGCGTGCCTTGCCCGCCAGGCAATCGCTCGCCGGCGCCAATCCGCTACAGCGGAGCGACCGCCGGAGTCAGCTGCTTGATGTAGGCCCACATGCGCTGCTTAGCGGCCTTGTCGGTGAGTGCCGCCTCAAAGCCGTCGAGCGCGAGCACGCGGCGGCCCTGCACATGGGCGACCAGGCCGGGCTTGAGCATAGCGGTATCGAAGTCGTCGATTGCCACAAGCATGTCGGCATAGGTCTCGCGCATGGTATCGGCCGCGCGATCGTCCAGCAGCAGAACCGCCTCGGGGTCCAAAGCCTCAAGCGCCTCACGGAACAGCTCGCACGGCAGAGTCTCGCCCACCGCGACCGCTCCGTCACCCACGCCGGCGACGCTTGCCAGCACGCAAAAATCCTCGGGCGCGTAGCCGATGGCCCCAAGCGCCTTGCGCAACGCCGCGCCATCCGGGCCGGCGGCAAGCTCGCCACCCGAACGCTCGGCCTCGTCCAAATCGCCTTTGACCAGCACGATCGGCGAGCACGCGGCCCGCAAAGC
>CABRZY010000025.1 GCA_902475475.1 uncultured Collinsella sp. | reverse complement strand
TACCAGGCCCCCGCGAAGTCGATGGACGTGAGCGTGGGCTCGGGCGATGTGGAGATGACGGTTCCGAACTCTACGGGCTTTAAGGCGAGCCTCACCTTGGGCAGTGGCGACTTCGAGAGCGATTTCCTTCCGCTTGGGTACGACGGCGATACCATTTTGAATCTTGAATTCGATAACGGGGATAAGTCTGCTGTGTATAGTTTTGAAGTCGATTCGGGCGACATGTCGTTTGATTCGGAGTATTGAGGCAGACGAAAGCCTAGGCGAAGATATAGACGCGCTGTTTGATGAAGGCGCCGAAGCCGAGATCGGCTCCGGCGCCTTTGCCTTTACAATGGGGGCATGGAACAGATTATCTTGAACATACTCGAGGCTCTGCGTCGCGGCGAGACCGTGGATGACAAAGCGCTCGTCAAACTGATACATGCCGAGGCGCGCCGTGAGGGTGCCGACAAACGCGATTTGGCCAAGCGCCGTCTGCTGCCGTTCTACCAGCGGGTTAAACGTGAGGAGCCGGCTCGTTGGGCTGGGTGGAATGTCGATGCCGAGCTGGAGCGTCAACTGCTGAAGGTGCTGCGTATGAAGCCTCGTCGCACGGCTTCGGGCGTGGCAACCATTACCGTCATCACCAAGCCGTGGCCGTGCTCGGGCGATTGCCTGTTTTGCCCCAACGACCTGCGCATGCCCAAAAGCTATTTACATGCCGAGCCGGCGTGTGCCCGTGCAGAGCAAAACTGCTTCGATCCATATCTGCAGGCGAGCGCCCGTTTGACCGCGCTTTCGCAGATGGGTCATGCGACCGATAAGATCGAGCTCATTGTGCTTGGCGGTACCTGGAGCGACTATCCGCAAGGGTATCAGATGTGGTTTATGTCGGAGCTCTTCCGCGCGCTCAATGACGATGCCGTGGCCGGCGTGGCGGCCAACCCCATGTTGGCGCGTCCGGGCATCAGCCGTGCCGAGGCGGGGCGCCTGCTCGATGACGCTCCCGCCGATGCCCTGCCGCCGGCCGTCTCGTTGATGCGCTGCTGACGCTCAAGACCCGGTGGTAACAGAGCGCCGCGAGCGCTATCGGGCTGCCGGCATTGCGACCGACGAGGCCGAGCTTGCGAGCGGCGTTGCCGACGAGCAGGGGCGTGTGGATGCTGTCGTTGGTGGCTATAACCGCGCAGTGCGTCGTCTGTACGGCCCCGGTACGCCATGGGGCGAGGCTGCCGAGTGGCAGACGGCAACGATGGAGGAGCTTGAGCGTCAGCAGCGCATCAACGAGACGGCGAAGCATCGCGTGGTGGGGCTCGTTATCGAGACCCGCCCCGATGCCGTGACGCCACAGGCGCTCACGCTCATTCGTCGTCTGGGCTGCACCAAGATTCAGATGGGCATCCAGAGCCTCGACCAGCATTTGCTCGATATCAACGAGCGTCGCATTTCGGTGGCTCAGATCGAGCAGGCGTTTTCGCTTGCGCGCCTCTTTGGCTTTAAGATCCATGCGCATTTTATGCTCAACTTATTGGGCGCCACACCCGAGGGGGACAAGCGCGACTACGAGCGCTTTATGACCGAAGAGGCCTTTATGCCCGACGAGGTCAAGGTCTACCCGTGCGCGCTCATCGAGGGCTCGCGTCTGGTGGGCTGCTATGAGCGCGGCGAGTGGCGTCCCTATACCGAGGAAGAGCTGCTCGATGTGTTGGCCGACGACATCGTGGTGACGCCGGCGTTCTGCCGCATCAGTCGCATGATCCGCGACTTTAGCTCCGACGACATCATGGTGGGCAACAAGAAGCCCAACCTGCGTCAGCTCGTTGAAAACCGCTTGTCGGCTCGTGGGGAAGGCGCGACAGTGCGTGAGATTCGCTATCGCGAGATTAGCACGGCGGGCGCCGACTTGCATGAGCTGACCCTTGACGAGGAAGTGGCGTACGAGACGCCGGTGACGCACGAGCGCTTTTTGCAGTGGGTGACGCCGCAGGGCAAGATCGCGGGCTTTTTGCGTCTGTCTCTGCCCGATCGTGCTTTTGTTGCCGCGCATGCGGATGAGTTGCCGACGACACCGGACGAGGCGATGATTCGCGAGGTGCACGTGTATGGCATGGCGGCGCGCGTGGGAGATCAAGGCCAGGCAGCCCAGCACCATGGATTGGGGCGTTTGCTCGTAGAGCGTGCGTGCGAGATTGCCCGGGATGCGGGTTATACGCGTATCAACGTGATTAGCGCGATTGGCACACGCGAGTACTATCGCCATCTTGGATTTTATGACCATGGCCTTTATCTGCAAAAGGAGCTCTAGATGAACAAGCCGAGTGTTTCTGCTGGCGTCGTTGCCGGCGTTGCCCTGGGAGCCGCGGCACTTGGTGCGGCCGCCGTCGCTGTTCGTGCTGCCTGTCTGCAGGTTGCGCGAACCCGCAATGGGTTGGCGCGTGTGAAGCGCGTGCACGATGGGGACGGCGATGAGATTCGCGTGTTGGTGCAAGGCGGCGTCTACCAAAGCGCAAGCTACGTTGGTGAGCGTTGGGCGGAGCCCGTCTTTGCGTACTATCGTGCGTTTGACGACGTGTTTGAGTCCGAGGATGCGATGCGCGATGCTTATGGTCACGGCATCGACCGCATGCTTGTGCTGGGTGGCGGCGGGTTTGCCTATCCCAAGTTCGCGCTGATGTCGCACGAGAGCTTGCGCATGGACGTCATTGAGTACGATGCCGAGGTTACGCGCCTGGCGCGCCGCTGGTTCTACCTAGACGAGCTGGAGCGCGCGGCGGGCGATCGCCTGCGGGTGATTACCGCCGAGGCGCGATCGTATCTGGGCGTGACGAGTGTGGGGCATCGCCGCTACGACGTGGTCGTGAGCGATTGCTTTGGCGGTGCCGAGCCCGTGCGCGAGCTGGCGACGGTCGAGGCGTTGCGTCTGGTGCGGGGCAGCTTGAACCCGGGCGGCATCTACGTTGCCAATATCGTGAGCACGAACGAGGGGAGCGATGTGTCGTTCCTGCGCGATTGCGCCGCCACGGCGTTCGAGGTGTTCGACCACGCTTGGGTGATTCCCTGCGGCGACGCGGAGTTCGGCGGCGAGGAAAACTACCTGCTCATTGCCAGCGACGGCGACTATGCCTTTGCCGAAGCCGTGCCCTTCGACGCTGACTTTCTCGGCACCATCCTTCACGACAAGTAAGTCTCCCCGTCCCAAAAAGGACTGGCCTTAGGCGTGGTCGCGCCAGCTGAGGACGCGCTGTTTCATGCCCTCGATGTCGAGCACGCCTTCGGCGAAGCCTTTGCGCACGAGCTCCTCGGGAACGTACTCGTCGTAACGATCAAAGTAAGGCACCTCGCCGGGATAGACGAGCTCGATGGGATCGAAGTCCTTCACGGCCTCGGCGGCGAGCACTTCAAAGAACATCTCTTCGTCGGCCTTCATCTTAAATTGCATAAAGTACGGGCGCGACGGGTCGAGTCCGCGAAGGCCCAGCTCCGCGGCACATTTAATCTTGAGCATGCGCTCGAGTGCCAAAAAGGCGTAGCTGCCCAGCCAGGGGAAGAGCACCCAGGTGTCGCCACCCAGGTTGATGAGCGGCTTAGTTCCCGCGCCCGAAAGCTTGGCCGTATGACGAGCCTGCACTAAGCGGGCCCGTGCGTTACCCATGAGGTACGGATATGTTGCGTGCTCGTTGAGCGCCTTGCGCATGCGCTCGAGTACGTGCGTGTTGATGTCACCGGGACAGTCGCCAAAGTAGGCCGGCACACGGCCCTTGACCTGCGTGGCAAAGACGGTATGACGCTTCCAATCCACTTCCTCGACAATCCAGCAATGGCCTGCGATGGCGATGCGCTCACCGGGCGGTGGCGGATTGACGATTGTGCCCAGCTCGGCCGACTCGCTGCGAACGGTGAACTCCTCGTTTTCCTGGAACACGGCGTAGAACTTAAAGTTGTTAATGATGCGCTCGCCCGCGAGACCCACGATGAGCCCGCCACCTTCGGTGACCTGGATATGGTCGATCTTAATGAGGTGACGCAGCAGCACACGGTAATCGTCTGCCGAGACACGGTGGAAATAGCTGAGCGTGAGCACGCGCTGGGCAAGTTCGGCCGGCGTGAGCTCGCCGGTGCTGGCGAGGGTCGACATAGTCTGGTGATAGAGCAGACTGTAGGGGAGTCGATCGAGCTCGGGCGGCTCGACCCACTTTTCCTCGCGATAGAGTTGTACGAGCGCGATACCCTGCAGGAGCTTCCAGGGAATGGTTTCGGGCATCATCGTGCGCGGCTCGGGTTCTTCCTCGCGCATGACAAACCACATCTCGGGCGGAAGGTCGCGACGGCCTGTGCGCCCCATGCGCTGCAAAAAGGAGCTGACGGTAAACGGCGCGTCAATCTGGAAGGCGCGCTCCAGGCGGCCGATATCGATACCGAGCTCCAGCGTAGAGGTGGTGACGGTTGTCTGCGCCTGCTCCTCGTCGCGCATGAGCTCCTCGGCCGTCTCGCGCAGCGATGCCGAAAGATTGCCGTGATGGATGAGAAAGCGGTCGGGCTCGTGTCGACTTTCGCAGTAGCTGCGCAGCATGGAGCACACGGCCTCTGCCTCCTCGCGCGAGTTGGCAAAGACCAGGCACTTGCGGCCGCGCGTATGCTCAAAGATATAGCCCATACCGGGGTCGGCGTTGTCGGGCGCCGTGTCGGTGGGGTTGAGAAGCGCCTGCTCGGTCGCTCGTGGGATGTCGACTTCGCCCTCGGGGGCCGAGGAAGTGCGACGGTCTTTGGGAGCGTCCTTGCCCCGCGCCTGCTCGCGACGTTGACGACGTTCCGCCTGTGTAAGCTGTCCGCTGTGGCGCATGTCTTGTCCGGATGCGGGCAGCGCCGCGGGTGCCACTGCCTCAATGCGCTCGCATGCAAGCACTTCGGCCTCTTGAGGACCCATGCTCTCGAATCCTCGCTGCTGTGCCTGGGGACCCGAGTTGTAGAAGTGCTCCATGGAGATGCGCCACACGCGGCGCGGTTCTTCAAAGCGGGGGATAACACAGTCGCGCCCCGTTCCCTGTGAGAGAAAAGCGCCCGTGCGCTCGGGGTCGCCGATGGTGGCAGAAAGGCCGATGCGTCGAGGCTGCACGCCGGCCATGCGCGAGAGCCGCTCGATAAGGCAGAGCGTCTGCCCGCCACGGTCGCCGCGCATGAGCGAATGGACCTCGTCGATGACCACGTAGCGCAGGTCGCAAAACATGCGCGGAATCGCCATGTGCTTATGGATTAAGAGCGCTTCGAGTGACTCGGGCGTAATCTGCAAGATGCCGCTCGGTTTTTTGATGAGCTTAGCCTTGTGCGACTGCGAGACATCGCCATGCCAGTGCCAGACAGGGATATCGGCCTCTTCGCAGAGGTCGTTGAGACGGACGAACTGATCATTGATGAGCGCCTTGAGGGGGCCGATGTAGAGGGCGCCCACGCTTGCGGGCGGGTTCTCCCAAAACTCGGTCAGGATGGGAAAGAAGGCTGCCTCGGTTTTGCCGGAAGCCGTGGATGCCGTCAGGACCACATTATCTTGCGTGTTAAAGATGGCGTCTGCCGCTGCAACCTGGATAGAGCGCAGACTCTCCCAATCGTGGGAGTAGATGAAGTCTTGGATAAACGGAGCATATCTGTCAAAGGCGTTCACGGGGCCTCCTCTCAAAAACGAATCTCTCAACGCGGCTGGCAACGGCTTGCTGCATTGCTGCTTCAACGTTTGCCCAGATAAAACCTGCCAAAATAAACCTGTCCCGTTTTGGCAGGTTAGATGGTGAATTCGGCGAAGTTGCGGTCACCGTCTGCAGCGCCGGTGTCGCCTGTTGCGGCTGCCGGCGCCAGCGCGTCGCCGCCGACGCTTTGCAGCAGCTCCGCCACATTTGCATCGGGGTTCTGACACAGGATGTCGAGCAGCTCGATAAAGTCACGAATGACCTCACGCGGCGTCAAGTGCGTATCGGCTCCCACGCGGCCAAACTCAATCTTGAGAAAGTCCACCAAGTCGTTCTCGGTAAGCGTGGGCGTCCAGCCAAAGTAGCCGGCATGGATCTGCATGAGTTTTTCGATGAGCACCAGCAGCTCCTCATAGGTGAGTGGCTGCAGACGAATGATGGGCGCGAGCATGTCCTTAAGGTCCTCGCGCGCAAAACGGCCCTGAGCGAGTCGGCTGCGCAGGGCCTCGTAGGAGAACACGCCGCGGCGACGGTCCTCGATGGAGGTTGGCGTGCCACCCATGATCATGCCCAGGTACTGCGCCTTGCCCTGGAGCGTGTCGTTGTACATGGTCAGGATCTTCTCGTAGTTGTACTGGCGCGTAATGGCGTTGGGAATCTTATACAGATTCACGAGCTCGTCGATGAGCACCAGCATGCCCTTGTAGCCACTGCAAACCAAAAAACGCGCGATGAGTTTGACGTAGTCGTACCAGTCATCGTCGCTGATGATGGTTGAGGACCCCAGTTCGGCGCGAGCCTCGCTCTTGGTGCGGTACTCGCCGCGAATCCATTTGGTCACGCGGCTCATAGCCTCTTCATCGCCCTCGGATACGGCCATGCGATAGCGGCGGAGCATGCGGGTGAAGTCGAAGCCGTGGACCATCTCCTCGAGCGGGGCCAGTTGGGCATTGACGACCGACTCGTCGACGTCGGCGCACGAGGCGACCCAGCGATCCAAAATAAGGTTGAGCGCACCGCCCTCGGGGCGCGTCTTGGTCGATATATTGCGGATGAGCTCGCGGTAGGTGGCAAGGCCCTGTCCCTGACCGCCCTGCAGGCGGCGCTCGGGCGACAGGTCGGCATCAGCGACGACGAATCCTTCGCCCATGGCGTGCGTGCGGATGGTCTGGAGCAAAAAGCTCTTGCCGGCGCCGTAACGACCGACCAGAAAGCGGAAGCTCGCGCCACCGTCGGCGATGAGACTCAGATCGGTGAGCAGGGCGCGGATCTCGACCTCGCGCCCTACGGTGATGTAAGGAAGGCCGATGCGCGGGACCACGCCGCCCTTGAGCGAGTTGAGAATGACGGCAGCGACGCGCTTGGGCACGCGGGGTGCTGTGGATGCGGTATCACTCATGGTCTAGGTATCCTCTCACGTCTGCTTCGTAATCCTCGATGATCTGCGGTCCTGCCGCTCCAAACTCGATAACGGTGTCACCCACCAGGTCAAAGAGCGCCTCGTTGATGCTGTCGACGAGCATGTCCTCGCTCTGCTCCGATTGCACTACCGCCAATGTCGCTTGCGCTGCGTTTTGCTCGAGCAGCGCGCGAAGGAAGGCATCTGCGGCGGGCGCGAGTTCGGTTGCGGTGCCAGCGGGTGCAGTCGATACGACCGCTGGCGTCGGTGCGAGGAGCGGTGCCACGACGCCAAACTGTTCGGTGGAAATGGTTGGCTCGTCGGCTTTGTTGCGCTCCGTAGGCGCCGCGATCGGCTCGGCCATCACGTCGGTCGCAGGCTTGGCTTCCGGTTGCTCGGATTCCGCCGTATCGACCTCTGTGGGCACATCGTCCTCGCGCTCTTCGTCGATCAAAAGCGCTTCGCGCGTTTGCGCAGCGGCGCTCCGAATGTGCCCCAGCTGACTCAGATCGATATCGATCTTGACGGGCTGGTGTACGGCGTCCCACGAAAGCCATGCCACAATCTCGTCATCGATAATTTTGGCCAGATATTTGGGGACCTTTTCTTCCTTAAGGGGATGGGCGGGGTCCAGCGCCAGGCGCAGGCGTTGGTCGCAGGCGCGCATCATTTCACCGAGCTTGCTGCTCTTTTGCCTACTACCGTGGATGCGCATGCATTCCCAAAAGCCGTTTTGGCAACGGTAGATATGGATAGGATCCAGGCGATATTCGCAGTCCTCGTGGCGCTCGGGCGCAAAGAATACGGCCGAGGCAAACATGGTGTAGGGCATGGCCGTCTCCTCCCCAAATAAACTCGCCACGATGCCGGTCTTTCGGTGCGTGTCATAGTAGCGCGCCATGCGGACATACACGGCGCATGCCGCGTGGCGCAGATCGCGGTGGTGGCTGCGGTCGAGCCGCGAGTTACTTAGGTTGTACGTGGAGAGGGCGTTGATGGCGGCTATGAGTCGCTCCTCGCGCACCTCATCGGGCGGAAGGGGGAGCGTGGGCTCGGAGGTTTTGCGACGTTTGGGGGTCTGGTCGGACGGTGCCGGTGCCGGTACAAGGTCTCGTGCTGCGCGCCGCAGCTCGATAAGGGCGTTATCGAACATGACGGTTTTAGAGTCACGAAGCAGCTTGGGGTTGAGCCCATGGAATACGGCGTAATCCTGCAACCACACGCGTGCAAACCGATCAATGCCGGGCTCGAAGGCGCGATAGACATCCCAAAAGGCCTTGATCTTGTTAAAACCGTCGAGCGGGTCATCTACGCCAATGCCGCAAATCAGCTCATAGAGATACAGAAAGGCAAAGGATGTAGACGTTTCCTCGACGGTTCCGCGGCGCACTTGGGCACGCCAGGTAAAGTAGCCGCGCAACTGCCGGTCGCTCATGGCATTGTAGGTGGGAAAGTACGACTTAAAGGTGCCGTTGTAGGGACAGTCGTCCTCAAAGTCGGCCATCAGCAAGCCTTGGCGGTAGAAAAGCTCGGCCTCCGATAGCCAGCGGCCCGCGCCGCCCTTGGGGTCATCCTGCCAGCGCGATATCTCGCGCATCTTGCGGTATTGGTCGGGGAGGAAATTCTGCATCTGTCGGCCGGTTTTGAGAATCGGCTCGTCTGCGTAGATTTCGTTTGAGAAGCGGGCGGACTGATGGGTCCGGGCCTCGGCCATAATGCGCTCGATGAGCATCTTGATGTCCTGGTCGGCCACCGCTTCTCCTCTCCTAACGCAGCTTCGGTGACCTCATATCATAGCACAGCATCAAACAGGTGTTCGAGATACTGCTGCGTAGATAGATTTAGAACAGGAGGGCGTAGATGACGGCGATGACGACGGAGGGGAGCATATTGGCCGTGCGGAAGGTCTGAGGACGGATGAGGTTGACGCCGACGCAGAAGATGAGCATGGAGCCTACGAGCGAAAGGCTGTCGAGGGCTGCCGTAGTCATGATGGGGGAGAGTGCGCCGGCAAACAGCGTGATCGTCCCCTGGAACACGGCGACGGGCAGGGCGGAGAAAATGCAGCCGCGGCCAAGCGACGCCGTCATGGTGCAGACGATGATGCAGTCCAATGCGCCTTTCAGGGCAAGCGTTGACCAGTCACCGAGCAGACCGTCCTGGATCGATCCCACAATGGCCATGGCGCCGATACACACGGTGAGTGAAGTCGAGACAAAAGCGTTGGTGAACTCGTTATCGCCCTCGCTGCCGGTTTTGCGCTTGAGCCATTCGCCAAGGTTCTCGATGGCGGCCTCCAAGTTGATGGCCTCGCCGATGAGCGAGCCGAGGGCGAACGAGACGATGAGCATGGTGGTGCCGGTGGTCGCTAGCGCCTTCCCATCGATAAGGAGCATCTTTTGCATGGTGCCGCCAAGGCCGATAAACAGGACGCACAGCCCCGATGCTTTCATGAGCGTGTCTTGGATGCGCGGTGTAATGAAGCGGCCGCCCGCTAATCCCAAAAGACCGCCCGCAACTAAAAGCCCAACGTTGATGATTGTTCCCAAGCCCGGCATGAGCCCTCCTGTATTGATGCCAACGTGGCAATCGTAGCAGAACGAAATGCGAGGTACATCGCGACTCATCTAATACGTTATATAAGTGGTATTAGGAATGATGCGCGGCATTTAAGCCTCAGGTGGTTGTCGGGACATAGGGATAGTATTCAAAGCGCAGTGTCATAAGCCGCTGTGGGGATTCAATAGCCGCGGCGATGATATTGGCATCGCGGGCACGATCAAACCCTTCGAGTTCGATCTGATACGAGACGTCTTGCATAATGTCCAGACGTCGCCAGGCCAGGAGTGTGTCGCCATCGAATTCCAAGGTCTTGCCTCCGTCTGGAGCAACGGCGTATAGACGCAGCTTGGCGGTGGTTGCAGGGTCGACAACTGTGACCTTTTTAATTTCGTTTCGAGTATTCTTGGCGCCCAACAAGGTGAGCAGTGTTGGGGCCACGACCTCGCCCGATGGCAAAAAGACGACTTCGATGGATTCAGGAAATGCGATGATAGCCGACTTGCGGACGGGCTGATTGGCGGCGGCAACTTCGATGTTCGCAGCGTCGATGACCTCTGTGTGGTCGAGCGCGGCAAGCACGCAGCAGTTACCTTCATCGATCTCTTGAGGATCAGCAAGCCCCAGACTGTCCGCGAGCTCGGGATCGTTTGGATCGGCAGCGGGCTCATTCGGCGCTTCGAGAGAAGCTGGGACGCTGTTTGTCGGCGACGGCGTGTCGCCCGCACCTGCTTCTTTGTCCGCGCTCTCTTCTTGTATGGTTGCGTTGATGGGTTCGTCGTTTGGGGGGAGCGTCTTGGCGTCAAACGCGGAGGGGAGAATTCCGATGGCTCCGGATCCGTTCCACTCCATTTCGAGAAGCGCCGGGTCGGCAAGAATGCGTTGCCTGCTTTGCGCGTGGGCATCGATTTCAATAGGGCCTGTCTCTATCCCTCGTGTAAGGCTGAGTGATCCGGCTGGCTTCTCGAAATGAGCGTCTGTGTCTTTGGTGCTGACGGCGTAGAACAGCAGGGACGCTTCTCCCGCCGCGATAACATCGGTACCGGCTTTGGTCAGCCGCAACGATGCCGTGAATGAGAGGGTGGGCTGCGCATCGTCTGCATTCGCGGCGGCGCAGCCCAGACATATACCGCCTCCTTTCTCGAAAAACGCACCGTCGAAGGCGACCTTCGCTCCGTTCGCCGAGTCATCGACCGAAGCGATGTCGATGCGCAGCTCTAAATTGCATGGATCGCCATCTGCATCGAGCACAACCGAGCGCCACGTGCAGACGGCGCACCCCGCCTGGGAGCCGTTTGCCTTGTTCGAACGCTTGATATCCACGACTATCGAGCCGTCCGTATTACGACGAAGGCATCCCGAGGTTGAGATCACGGCCTGTGCGATCGAAAAACGCTCGCACGCAATGGCGCTCGACGGATTTGGTGCGGAACTTAGGGCTACTGGTAAGGAGTCTGCCATGACGGGAGTCGCCCAAGCGGCGACAGGCGTTCCGGTTGCGAGCGCGCCGCAGAGTGCGACGACGGGCAAAAGGTTCTTCGATGCCATGGGGTCTCCTTAGCTAATTTAGTGCGGCCTGTCCGTGTTTTGTTTCTGGCTGCGTTTGATGTGCAGACCGAGGCCGGCGGTTCCCGCGCCTGCTGCTGTGGCGCCTGCTGCCAAGAGCCATCGTCTGTCGCCTGTCTGCGCCAACGGTTCCTCGCGGTCGCCGCGGTCGAGCTCCGAGAGGTCGACCGTCACTTGCGTGGCGGCCTGCGCCTGTTCTTGCTGGGCAAAGGCCATGGCTGGCCCAAACGCTAGGATGCTGACGGCGGCGGCCAGGGCGACGGCCTTATGCCGTGTGCGCACCGGGCTCGACCGTCCAGGTGATCGTCGCAACCTGATCGCCTTCGCCGGTTACGCGGAAGATGTCGCGCGTGACGCGGGCGACGTTTCCGCTTGTCTTGAGCTTGATTTTGTCCGTGCCGCCGGCAATGCCCTGGTAGCCCATGTCGAAGGCTGCATTCTTGGAATGATCGAGGCCCGTCCCTTGCGCGGCGGCGCTGGCGTTCTGGAGCGCGCCGTCGGGGCCGACCTTAAAGTCGATGGAGTTCTGCGCGGTTCCGGCCTTGGCGTCGGCGGCAATGGTCCAGGTGTTCATGGCGTCGATCTTCATGTTGGTGACATGGATGCCGTAGGCCGAATGATTGTCGATGGTGGTCGCGTCTTCTGAGGGGCCCTGAAGCGTGCCGTCGGCCTTGGCGACGAAGGGAATAACCGTCGGAACTTTGAACTCAACGTTGTCGATCTCGGTCCTGACCATTACCTTCGTGGTTCCAACGCGCCCGGCTGCCATAGCTGGCGTCGGGGCGGCGCCCATTGCGAGCGCGAGCGCGAGCCCTGTGCCCACGACGAGCGCTCTGACTCCGTTCATGTTCCTGGTGATGTCCATGGTCGTTCCTTTCTATTCGCCGCGGGCCGTCCCCGCGATGATTGGACGAATGCTGGTGAATTGCGTGCGGTGCCGCGTCGGCCGGAAGGCTAGTTCTCGGTTTGCTCAACCCGTACCTTGACACGTGTCGGATTGCCGTGGCTGTCGAGGGTCTTTGCATCGAGTGCCTGGATCTCGATGTACGCCTCGCCTTCTTTGATGTCGCCGGCGGGGCACGTCTCGATTGTCTTGCCGGTCTCGACCACACCGGATTCGTACATGGTCTCGTCGTTTTGGATGACGCGGAATCGCTGGGGAAATTTATTGTCTTGGACGTTTTGCACGTTGACGCGCAGTTTGCCGTCCTCCTGCAGCTGAGCGACCGGCGCGACCGAAATCGTCATCATGTTGTCGCGGACGATGGCGTCGAGCTCATCTTGGATTTCCTGGCGCGTTTTGCCCTCGGCCGTCGTAACCGAAGCGCCCGCCTCGGGTACGGGCTGCGACTGCCAAACGTATAGTCCTACGGCGACAAGGGCACAGACGATGGCCAAGCAGACAACGATGAGCTTCTTGCGACGACCCAGGCCTGCAAAGTGGGGTGGCTTCTTCGCGCTCATGCGGCATCCTTGGCGGTATAGACGCGCGCAAAGGTGGACGGGTCCGCTCCAAAGAGCATGTGAAGCATCAGACGGCGCGAGTAGACGAGCTCGTCGAAGTCGGGAGGGAGCTCGATGTCGTGGATATGCGCGATGTGGTGGGCGAGCGCCGAGAACGACTCGGGGTCGCAGATCACATCGGTGGTAACGTGGTAGACCGTCGTATCGGGGAATGCCTCTTCGTCGAAAGGCAGGAGATGGGGATCGTCGTCGACTTCGATGGCGATGCCGTACTGGGGCCAGTAATATGCCATGGGAACCTCCCTGCTTCTGGGCCAAAACTTCTATCGGTTTTGGCTGTCGACGCCGACCTTATCAGCCGCTACTTGACCAATTTCTGACCAAATGCTTGACGGATTGGCGTCTCCGCAGGTAAAAGGCGGCAAAAAATACTCCAACTTTTTTCGAGCGACAATCGCGCGGTCGGCGACGGCGGGGCCATATGTGTCAAAAGCATCGTCTGCCGAGGAAATCAAGCCGCTCGCCGAATTGCACGAACGTAAAAAACGCCAATTATGGAGACGGTCTCGAACACGTCGACGAAACGATGCGGTAACATCTCCCTGCAAACACTGTAGTTAGCTAAAGGGGGAGTTCGCGTGTCTGCAACCATCAAACCCTTCACCGACGAGTTCGAAGAGTATGGCCGCGATGAATCTCGCGCATCGGGCGAGGCCTCGAGCATCTCGTTTCCGACAACGGAAAACGAGGTCCGTGCCATTTTGGAAAAGCTCCATGCCGAGCGTGTTCCGGTAACGGTTCAGGGCGCCCGAACCGGCCTTGCCGCCGGCGCCGTGCCCCACGGCGGGCATATCCTCAATACTTCCCGTATGAATCGCTATTTGGGCCTTCGCCGCGATGAACAAGGCCAATTTCTGCTGCGCGTGGAGCCGGGCGTTGTGCTCTCGGAGCTGCGCAAGCAGCTGAGCAAGAAGGTGCTGCCGACCGCTGGTTGGGACCAGGCATCGCTTGAGGCCTACGAGGAGTTCCAAGAGGCTCCCGAGCAGTTTTTTCCCACCGATCCCACCGAGGCGTCTGCCTGTCTGGGCGGCATGGCGGCATGTAACGCCTCCGGTGCCCGCAGCTACGCCTACGGCCCCATGCGCCCACATATCACGGGACTCCACGTCGTGCTGGCTGATGGCGATTTGCTTGAGCTTCGGCGCGGCGAGGCTTTTGCCCAGGGCCGCCACCTGTCGCTCGTGACGGCAGCGGGCCGTACACTCGAGCTCGATCTTCCCGGCTATACCATGCCCAAGACAAAAAATGCTTCGGGCTATTTCGTTGCTGACGATATGGATGCCATCGATCTGTTTATCGGTGCGTGTGGCACAATCGGCGTCATCACCGAACTCGAGATTGCCCTGCAGGTGGCACCCGCGGTCGTTTGGGGCGTGAGCTGCTTCTTCGACAGCGAAGACAAGGCCGTGTCCTTCACCGATTCTGTGCGTCCCGTCCTGTCCCATGCGGCTGCCATCGAGTACTTCGATGCTGGCGCCCTGGATATTCTACGTCGCCAGCGCGAGCAGTCGACGGCGTTTGCCTCGCTGCCTGCGCTCGACAAAGACGCCAAGGTCTGTGTCTACGTGGAGCTCGACTGCGACGACGAAGCCCAGGCGACTGAGGAGCTGTATCACTTGGGGTGGGTACTGGAGCTTGCGGGCGGCAGTGACGATGCGACATGGGTCGCGCGCACCGAGGTCGATCGCGAGTGTCAGCGATTCTTCCGCCATGCGGTGCCCGAGAGCGTCAACATGCTCATCGACGAGCGTCGCCGCACGGATCCCACCATCACCAAACTGGGGTCGGATATGTCGGTGCCCAACACGCGCTTGGCCGATGTCGTTGCCCTCTATCGTTACACGCTGGCCGAAAGCGGGCTTGAGTCTGCTGCCTGGGGACATATAGGTAACAACCATCTGCATGTGAACATTCTGCCGCGCGATGCGCAGGATTACCGCCGCGGCGGAGAACTCTTTGCCCAGTGGGCTTCCGAGGTCACGGCCATGGGCGGCGCCGTCTCCGCCGAGCACGGCGTCGGCAAGATCAAAGCGGGCTTTTTGGAGACGATGTACGGCCACGAGGCCATGGTCGAATCGGCTCGACTCAAGCTGCAGCTCGATCCTCTGCCATCACGC
>CABRZY010000024.1 GCA_902475475.1 uncultured Collinsella sp. | reverse complement strand
GTAACGCCGCGACTTGTTAATTATTCGAGCACGCCGGCAGGCGGGCGAAGCCGGTGCGGATCCGCGCAGCGGATGCGCGGAATCCTATACGCCGCACCATTTGAGATTAAAGCTCCCGGCAACGGGGGCTTTTCTTTTGCGCCAGCTTGAGTGCTTTCGTCCAAAGGGACGATTTCCTGTCGACTCGTGTAAGATTCCGAGTAGGTGTCGCGGCCCATCCGCGACCACTCCTTCTCTCAACGACCGATCAGGGTGATATTTCGTGGCAGAGCGTCCGACATACAAGCTCAGGTTTCTCGATCCCAAGAAGCGCTTTCCGGCGATGCCCGAGCAGCCTGCGGGACGCTCATATGGCGTGGTCTGGAAACTCTTTGGCGAGGACCAGCATGAATCTTGTTATGTCGTCGAATTCGTTGGCAAAAGTCATGTGTCGCTTTTGGGCTACGTAAGCGTTTCGGGTGAGGTGTACAAGGTGGACCGCCCCGTCAGCGAGGCTCCGCTGCCCAACGATCCCGACATGGAACTGGTCCTTGACGAGTCGGATTCCAGTATTGGTGAGATTATGGTAAGGGAAGCCAACGGTGCAATGCGTACGTGCGCGCAAACTGTCGGTTCTCCCGAAGGCCCCATGCGCGAGCAGTCCGACCACGAGACATGGAATTCGACCCGCGCCCTTCCTTACGGCGAGTTCATGGCATCGATGTTCCTGCGCTACGTGATATTCGCTGACTCCGAAAATGCCATTGCGAGCACGGCGGACGCCGGCGGACTCGACGAGGGTATGCAAAATGTTGTCGACAAGATCAAGCTCGTAAAGTTGCCCGAGCCGGTCGAGGTGTTTTTGGGCTTTAACACGGCACCGCTACCTGACGCTATCGAGACGCTGCTCTACCGCGTTGACCATGCCGAGAATCCGAGCGGTATCGAGCGCTATGCCGCCACCCTTATGAGCGAAATTGACTTGCCCCGTCTGCGCACCATCGCTGCCAAGTCCGAGATGAGCCTGGCTCGCATTGATTGCTCAAAGATTTTCTATCTCAATTTTGATCGTAGCCTGTTGGACCAGGACGAGATTGACATGCTGCTTGCCATCGAGTGCCGTCTCAACCGCCTCTCCGGCATCCTTGAGCGCATTGGGGCCGGATTGGCCCCCGCGGCATCCTCGCCGAGCCTTGAGGGCTGTGCACTCTTTGATTCGTGGCATATCGCTAAGACGACCAACGATGTTCCCCGACTGCTCGATACGGCCTCGAGCGTTAACCCGTGGGCAAAGCCGGGAACGGTTTCGTGCCAGCCGGGCGGCGAGTGGGACGTGCGCACCCGTTTTGCGCGAATCGTTGAGGCGCTTAACGTGGTCACGCGGCTCGACTATACCTATCGAGTAAACGTTGCCGAGGGGATTATGCTCGTTCGGTTTGGGCAGTCTGTCGTTGATGCCATGCCGCAACGTGAATACGACGCTCAAGATGACGCTTGGCGCGAGCTGGACGAGGACACGCGCGCGATCTGGGGCGCGGAGCACGATGCACGTGTGGCGCTCACGCTTGCGGCAGCGTGTTTTGCCGCGGGCACCTGCATCACGTGCTGCTATGTGCAGATTGCTGCTCCCGACAGTGAGCAGGGCGAGCGCGTTGTCGCAACATATTTCTTTGGGCGCGCGGCCTATCTGGCCGATTGCGTGCCTGTCGCCAAGGATCTTGAGAGCATGGACATGGGCGATATGCCGTGCAAGCGTGTGCTTGAGGCGTATGAGTCAACCGCTCCGGAGACGATTGAGCCTGCGGAGGTTCATGCTCGTCCGCGTGATGACCATCGCACCCTGCCGCCGGCGCTGCGTGATTTGCTGCTTGCCGATACGGCTGACGAGTTGGAGGTCATGGAAGAGGACGACGACCCATACGTGGCGCGTGTTGTTGAATTGCGCGAGCAGGCAAAAGTCGACCGTACAGGTGCTTTTGAAGGCTTTTCCCGTCTTGTCGAGGAGTTGGAGGCTAAGTGCACTGTCGCCGAGCTTTTGGCGACAGGTCCGGTTCAAACGCAGTTTTGCGATAACCAGCTGGTGCGCATGGTGTTACCGGTGTTGGAAGAAGACCGCTCTGTGCGAATCCTTCGTGCGCCCGATGCGCTGTACTTTGCCCAGCACGAGATCTGCAGCTTTTACGCCGAGCAAGAGGACTTTGAACGAGCACTGCCCGAGGTGCGCCATCTTTACGATCTGGCGCGCTCGTCCATGCAATCGCACTTTGCGCTCATCAACGTGCTTGCGCGTCTGGAGCGCTTTGACGAGATTATCGAGGTGGCGCGCCACGGCCTACGTATTGCCAGCGATCGTTCTGCAATCGGCTACCTGTTCTATCGCTTGGCGTTTGCCTATTGGAATTGCGATCAGCTCGACCTGGCGCTGGCTTGTTACCGTCTGGTGCCGCGTGGAGAGGAGTCGGGCAGCAGCGCGCTGGAAGAAATGCAGGGCCTTATGAACGAGATGGGTGTCAGCGAGCCTCCGACGTTCGAGGAAGCGGTCGAGGCCATCCGCAAGGCTGGACTCGAGCTGCCGCCAGTGTCTGCGGTGACCAATCAGCTTGCGGATGCCGCTGTGCAACTGGTCGACAACGGTTTCTTTTTCCTGGCACGCGGTTGCATCTTCCAAATGTGGCGCACCATGGGCAACGACGAGCTCGGCTCCCTCAACCGCTCGCTGGGGTAGGCGAAGCCTCCAAGGAGGAAAGGATGCTAGGCAATTAGAAAATTTCCTCTTGCCCATCCTTGGCTGTTTGGTTACTATAGAACGGATGTTACGGAGAGCTGACCGAGAGGCCGAAGGTGCTCGCCTGCTAAGCGAGTATGCCCCAAAAGGGCATCTGGGGTTCGAATCCCCAGCTCTCCGCCAGTAAGACTTTAAAGAAGGGTTCCGAAAGGGGCCTTTTTTAGTTGAACCACGTTAGCTGGGGATTCGAACCCGAGAGGGCACGGGCGTTAAGCAAACGCGAAAGCGTTTGTAGCCCGTGGGCGAAAAGCCGCCAGGCTTTGAAGCCGGAGGGCATGCGTAGCATGCCCGGACATCCCCAGCTCTCCGCCAGTTTAACTTTAAAGAAGGGTCCCATTGGGGGCCCTTTTTTATTATCGAGAAAGGGCGCTGGGGATTCGAACCCTCAAAAAAAGGAGGCATCCTTTCGGACACCTCCTTTCAGCGAGTGTATTGTTCTTCGACCTTACACCTCGGGTGCCTTGGCTACGGTCTCGCTCTCGGCTGTGAGCGGGCGGTTGTCGATGCGGCGGCCCAGGCGGTCGAGCTTCACAAGCAGCCACTCAATGGGATTCGGCCCTGCGCCTTCCTCGTCGGCAACCAGGTCCATGACGGCGATCTTGGTGCCGTCCTGCTTGAGCGTAACGCTGCCCACCTTGTCGCCCACATGCACCGTGCCCGAAAGATCGTCGTAGCTAACCTTTTCGGTCACCTCGCCGGCAAGGGAAAACACGGTCGCTTGCGCCGTAGGATCGGCGAGTGTGGCGTCGATTGTCTTATCCGTCCAGTCGGTTTGGCCAACGCGCGCCATAAGCGGGTTGCCGTTGGCGGTCTTTTCCTGCGTGTTGGCGATTGCGACCGCCACCTTGTGGCCGTAGTACCAATTGGCAAGGGTTGCGGTATCGGTAAAGCGCTGGTCGGTGGTGGTGGAGTTCAAAACGACGGTGTAGATCTCGTCGCCGTCGCGGTTGTAGGCGCTCGTAAAGCAATAGCCCGCGTCGTCGGTGGTGCCGGTCTTGCCGCCGATGTTGCCATCTTGGCCCAGCAAATAGTTATGCGTGTCCATGGAATGCGAATGGTCGGTGCCGTCGGCGCCCGTGACTTCGATCCAGGAATCCTCGCTCGCTACGACCTCGCGGATCGTGTCGTTTTTCATGGCCTCCTGCATCATCAGCGCTACGTCGTGTGCGGTTGAGTGCATATTGCCAGCCCACTCATCAAAGTCCAGACCATGCGGGTTTTCAAAAAGCGTACCGGTGCAGCCGAGCTTCTTAGCGCGCTCGTTCATGGCCTTCACAAATGTGGCCTCGGCGTCTTTGGTCTTAGGGTCGATTTTCTTGCCCACATATTCGGCGAGCACGATGGCGGCGTCGTTGCCCGAGGGAATCATCAGGCCGCGCAGTGCCTGCTCCACGGTAAGCTCGTCGCCTTCGAGCAAGCCGGCGGTCGAATTACCCACAGTGGCTGCGGCGTTGCTCACCGTGACCTTCTCGTCCATCTTGCAATTCTCGACGGTTAGGATTGCGGTCATGACCTTGGTGATCGAGGCAATCTTGACCTGCTCATCGGCGCCGCGCCCATAGTAGACGGTGCCGTCTTTGCCCATGACGAGGGCATTGGTCGCATCGATATCGGGCAGGTTTTCGGCCGTGATGCCGCGCGCATCGGCGGTTTTGCCGCAAACATTGTCGGTCGTGAGCACTTGGGCGCCGGCGACGGTGGGCGCGCCAGCGGCAAGGGCGATAGCGCAGACAAAGCCGGCGGCAAGCTGGGCTGAGCGCTTTGCAAAAGAGGTGAGGGACTTCACGGATTTCGCTTTCGACGGGATGGTCTCTTCTGGAACTAGAGTATATCGTTTGCCGGCGTCGGCGATCATCGCGTGCGCGCTTGGCCCACATCCGCACCCGAACGGGCACAAGGGTGCTTAAGGCCGACTTAATCACCCACGCTTGTTGTGTGTGGCGTGCGTCGCCTCAGGCATAATGGAGCGCGAGAGGAGCACGCATGAACGAGCGCATTTTGGTAGTTGATGACGAGAAGGCCATCGCCGACTTGGTTGGCATCTACCTTACAAAAGAGGGCTTTGATGTCCAGATTGCCTATAGCGGGGCCGATGCTGCCAAGGCGATTTTGGAGCAGGAGTTCGATCTGGCGCTGCTTGATGTCATGCTGCCCGATATCGATGGGTTTGAGCTGCTGCGTACGATCCGTTCCAGCCATACCTATCCTGTGATCATGCTGACGGCGCGCGATGCCCAGCAAGACAAGATCGAGGGCCTTTCGCTTGGCGCGGACGATTACGTGGTTAAGCCGTTCCGTCCGCTGGAGCTCATCGCGCGCGTGCACGCTCAGCTTCGCCGCTACACCAGCTACGGTAGCCGTGCACAGGCGGCCGAGTCGCCGACCATTCAGCTCGACGGCTTGGAGATCAACCGCGATGCTCGTTCCGTGACAGTGGACGGTTCACCGGTTCGCCTCACGCCCACCGAGTATTCAATCTTGCTGTATCTGGTCGAGCATCGCGGCAGCGTGGTGGCCGTGGAGGACCTGTTCCGCGCGGTGTGGAACGAGGACTTTATGCCCGGCTCCAACAATACGGTGATGGTGCATATTCGCCACTTGCGCGAAAAGATTGGCGACGACGCACAAAAGCCACGCTTTATCAAAAACGTCTGGGGCGTCGGCTACATCATCGAATAACGCTTTTCGCTTGTGAGGATCTTGATATGACAAAAGACGATAGGCAAGCGTTCGAGGTGCTCGATCGGCTCTTTGAATACGTGAGGTCGGTCGTCGACAACCGCGCGCTTGCAACGGTGCTGCTCTTTTTGCTGAGCCTGCTGCTGATTGGCATCGACAACATCGTCGGAATCTTGGCGGTGCTGCTTGTCGGCTTTTTGCTGATCGATCGATTTGAGATCGTGTGCCGCTGCGTGGTGATTGGCGGCGCCGCGTGGACCATGACGTTGGCGATTGGCGCCATGGCGCTCGGCGGCATCGAAGGGCCGGTGCTGTTCGATGCCGGCTTTGTATTCAACATGCTTGGCTTTGTGCTAGCGCTTGCCGCGTGCGTGCTGTTCTTGTGTGGCCGCGCCCTGTACTACCAGGGCTACGAGCAGGGCGAGCAGCATGCCGATTGTGTGCTGGCCGCTCGTATTCAAGATCGCCTGATCGATCACCCCGACACCTGGGACAACATCGACGGCGACTTCTTGGAGGTCGAGGGCGCCCTTAACCGCGTGCGTGACCGTGAGCGCAAGGTGCAGCAAGCTCTGCGTGACGAGTCGCATCGCAAGGACGATCTGGTCACGTACTTGGCACATGACCTACGCACCCCGCTTGCCAGTGTGGTGGGCTATCTTTCGCTGCTGCAAGAGGCTCCTGAGCTGCCGGTTGAGCAACGTGCGCACTTTACGGGCGTGGCTCTCGACAAGGCGCACCGGCTCGATGCGCTCATCGAAGAGTTCTTCGATATCACACGCTTTGACTTCCACGATATCGTGCTCACGCGCGGCTATGTTGATCTGGGGTTGCTGCTGGCTCAGGTGGCTGACGAGTTCTATCCCATCCTCAACGAGCAGCATAAGGAAGCCCAAGTTGATATTCGCGAGGACCTGACGGTGCTCGTGGATGGCGACAAGATGGCTCGCGTGTTCAACAACATCATGAAAAACGCCGTCGCCTATAGCTATGAGGGCTCGACTATCACGATTGAGGCCAGACGCCGGGACGACGGTGGCGTGCGCGTGCGCTTTATCAATCAGGGCGATCCCATCCCTGAGGCAAAGCTCAAGGTGATCTTTGAGAAGTTCTATCGCCTGGATGCGGCGCGTGCGACCAATCGCGGTGGTGCCGGTCTGGGCCTTGCTATTGCCAAGGAGATCATCGCGGCACACGGCGGTACCGTTGCATGTGAATCGACGCCCGAACACACGATATTCACCATCGAGCTGCCCGCCGCATAGTCAGCGTGCCCTTACAAACACTTGACAATGCGCTCACGTGCATATGAGCCGCGATTTCTACTATCGATACTGCTGAATTGATATCGATGTGGAGGTATGCGGTATGACGGCTGCTGCGGCTGTGGAGCCCACGGAGCTTGAAGAACTCATGAAAGCGCAGGCCGAGGCCGCGCACGAGCGCGAGGTTGGGGATGCGACTCGCCCCACGGCAGAGGATCTTGCCGCCTCGCCGACGCGCATCGATGTCGAGGGCCTCGACCTGTTCTATGGCGACCATCATGCGCTCAAGGACGTGAATATCAAGATTCGCGACAAGCAGATCACCTCGTTTATCGGGCCTTCGGGCTGCGGAAAGTCCACGTTGCTGCGCTGCTTTAACCGCATGAACGACGGCATCAAGGATTGCCGCATCGAGGGCAAGATTGCGCTCGATGGTCAAGATATCCTGGGCGATTACGACATCTGCCGTTTGCGCCAGCGCGTGGGCATGGTGTTCCAGCGCCCCAACCCGTTTCCCATGAGCATCTACGACAACGTCGCCTATGGGCCGCGCGGCATGGGCGTGCGCGATCGCGCTGTGCTGGATGGGCTGGTCGAGGATTCCCTTCGTCGCGCTGCGCTATGGGATGAGGTCAAGGACAAGCTCAAGGAGTCGGGCCTGGGTCTTTCGGGTGGACAGCAGCAGCGCCTGTGCATCGCCCGCGCACTTGCCGTGCAGCCCGACATTCTGCTGATGGACGAGCCGACCTCGGCGCTCGACCCCGTGTCGACGCTCGTGGTGGAGCAGCTGGCCTGCGAGCTCAAAGAGACCTGTACGCTCGTGGTCGTTACGCACAATATGCAGCAGGCAGCGCGTATCTCCGACTCGGTCGCATTCTTTTTGCTGGGTGAGTTGGTGGAACACGCGCCCACCGCGCAACTCTTCAAGAATCCGACCGATCCGCGCACGGCGGATTATTTGACGGGACGTTTTGGCTGATACCATCTAGTAAAGGTACCTTTAGGGTTAAGATGCGGTCATGCCGGCCGCAAAGGGGTTCAACATGATCTATTACGTCGAGGACGATGACAACATCAGGGATTTGACGGTCTACGCGCTGCGCAAGCAGGGGATCGAGGCCGAAGGCTTTTCGTGCGACGGCGAGTTTAAGGCCGCCGTGGCGCGACGGGTACCCGATGCCGTCCTGCTCGACATCATGCTGCCCGATACCGATGGCTTGGCGATTATGCGCCGCCTGCGTGCCGATCGCCTGACGGCGACGGTGCCCATCATGATGCTTACCGCCAAGGACACCGAGCTCGACAAGGTGATGGCGCTCGATGGCGGTGCCGACGATTACCTGACTAAACCCTTCTCGCTCATGGAGCTCGCCAGCCGCTGCCGCGCACTGCTGCGTCGCGGCGGCATGGTCAAACAGGCAAGCGATGTGCTCAGCGTGGGCGACATTGTGCTCTCGCCCAGCCATCGCGAGGTGACCGTTGCCGGCGAGCCGCTTAAGCTCACCCTGCGCGAGTTCGACCTGCTCGAGTACCTCATGCGCAAGCCCGGCGTGGTTTTTACCCGCGAGTCGTTGCTGCAGAGCGTGTGGGGCTGGGACTTCGACGGCGGTTCGCGCACCGTTGACGTGCACGTGCAGACGCTTCGCCAAAAACTGGGCGAGCATGCCGGCGCCATCGAGACCGTGCGCGGCGTGGGCTACCGCTTGGCCGAGCCTTCTGCCGGTGATGGTGCCGAAGGTGACGACACCGCGGCCACCGCATCGGAGGAGTAACCCGTGGTCTTCGCCCCCCAGGGAAAACATACGCTGTCGCACCGCGTTTTTGTGACGATCTTTGTCTGCGCCATGGCGGTTATCGTGGCGTTTACGGTGCTGGGTGCGTTCTTTGTGCAAAACACCTTGGCGGATGCCACGAGTGCCAACCTGGCGCAAGAAACCGAGCTCATTGCTGCCGCCCTCGACGAGCAGCAGGAGCCCATCCCGTTCTTGCGTAGCCTCGATCGAGAGGACTTGCGCATCACGCTGATTAACAAGGATGGATCGGTTGCCTACGACAACGAGGCGTCGCCTTCCACACTGCCCAACCATGGCGATCGCCCCGAGGTCATCGAGGCCTTTGAGAGTGGTTCGGGTTCCGCGGAGCGCGCAAGCTCTACGCTCGACGAGATTATGCTGTATCGCGCCGTCGCCCTTGATAACGGCCAGGTTGTCCGCTTGGCGCAGGCCCAGCCTGGCGTTGCGGCGATTTTGCTGTCGATGGTGGCGCCGATGCTGCTTATCGCAGCAGCGGGTGCGGTACTCTCGTTTTTTATGGCGCGCCGCGAGTCCCGTGCCATCATCGCGCCTTTGCAAGAGGTGGATTTGGACCACCCACGCCGTAGCTATGAGCACGCCTATGCCGAGATGGTCCCCATGCTTGAGCGTATTGAGTCGCAGCGCCAGGAGCTCAAGCGCCAAATGGCGGTGCTGGCGGACAACGACCGTATGCGCCGCGAGTTCACGGCGAATATCACCCATGAGCTCAAGACGCCGCTTACGGCGATTTCGGGCTATGCCGAGCTCATCGCAAACGGCATGGTCGAGGGCGAGGGCGACCTGCGCAACTTTGGCGGTCGCATCTATCGTGAGGCGGGCCGCTTGGCAGCGCTTGTCAACGATATCCTTACGCTGTCTAACTTGGACGAGGCCGAGCGTGCAGCTGAGGGCGAGGCGGTGCCCATTGGGTCCACGGAGCCTATTGAGCTCTCGCGTGCCATCTACGCGGTCGAGCAGCGTCTTGAACAGGTCGCCCGTCAGGCGAATGTGACGATAAGTCATGAGACCAAGCCTGTGGTCATCGAGGGCGTGTCGCGCTTGATTGACGAGCTCATCTATAATCTGGCAAGCAACGCCATCCGCTACAATCGACCCGGCGGTACGGTTACGCTGCAGTGCGGCACCAACGACGAAGGCCATCCGTTCCTTGCGGTCGCCGACACGGGAATCGGTATCGCGCCTGAAGAACAGGGCAAGGTATTTGAGCGGTTCTATCGCGTGGACAAGAGTAGGTCCAAGGCACGCGGCGGAACCGGTCTGGGGCTTGCCATTGTCAAGCATGCGGCCCTGTATCATCACGCCACGCTCGATCTGTCGAGCGAGTTGGGCGTGGGAACCACCATTACGGTGACGTTTCCCATACAGCAGGACGAGCCATTCGCATAGCGATACAACATAGATATTGATGCAGACGCCGCATTTGACTTTCGGGTGCGGCGTTGTTGTGCAATTTTACGATTGCTTCCGACATTTTTACAGGAGAGCCTGTTTCTTATGTATAGAGTTTGGTCTCGGTAAAAAGATGCGATAACATACGGACAGTTTTGTCAATCCGAACTGGGGAAATGAAAGGCAAGCTGCATGACCCTTCTCGAACTGTTCCAGCTGCTGAAGAAGCACCTTCAGCTGGTCATCACCCTTCCGGTGGTCTGCGCGATCGCCATGGGCATCGTGTCCTTCGTTGCGATGGACAACACCTACACCGCGACGACGAGCATGTACATTCTCGCCAAGACCGACGATAGCGGCCAGATGAGCTACAACGATCTCTCGGCGAGTCAGATGCTTTCCAACGATATCGCCACGCTGCTGGATAGCGATAGCGTTAAGAGCGGCGCCGCCAATGAACTGGGCCTCACCGATCTGGATGACTACAAGGTGTCTGTTTCCTCCGAGACCACCACGCGTGTCATTACGCTTTCGGTTACCGGCACCGATGCCAAGGAGACGGCTAAGGTCGCAAAGGCCATAGCTAGCTCGGTGAGTACGGTCGCTCAGAACGTCGGCGCTGCCCAGAGCATCAACGTTATCGACGAGGCTAAGACCCCCGAAGCCCCCAGCGGCCCCAAGCGTATGCTGTACGTTGCTGTCGCGTTCCTCGCGGGCATCTTTATCGCAGTTGCCTATGTCGTTTTGGCAGACATGCTCAATACCCGCATCCGCGGTGCCGAAGAGGCAGAAGAGCTCCTGGGCATTCCCGTTGTTGGCCGAATTCCGGCTATGAAAGGTGGTAAATAGGCATGGCTAAGGCAAAGAACACCGATAAGCTCGTTGTACAGAATGCCGCCAAGACCCTTCTGGCCAACATCCGCTTTGCGAGCGTGGACGACCCCATTCGCACTATTACCGTCACGTCCTCGATTCCCAACGAGGGCAAGTCTACGGTTTCCATCAACCTTGCCCAGGCTATCGCCACGAGCGGCAAGTCCGTGCTCCTGGTCGAGGCCGATATGCGCCGCAGGTCCCTTTCCGATATGCTCGGCGTTCGTTCGCGCGGCGGACTCTATGCGGTCCTTTCCGAGCAGATCTCCATTGACCAGGCAATTGTCGAGACGGGTCAGAAGAACTTCTACTTCCTCGATGCCGAGCCGCATATTCCCAATCCTGCCGACATCATTGTCTCTCACCGCTTTGCCAAGTTGGTAAAGGCACTGTCCGCCAAGTTCCAGTACGTCATCTTTGATGCTCCCCCGGTCGGCACCTTCATCGATGCTGCCGAGATTGCCAGCCTGACCGACGGTACGCTGTTCGTGGTGCGCGAGGACTTCACCAAGCGCGAGGAGGCACTCAACGCTATCGGCCAGCTTAAGAAGTCCGAAAAGGTCAAGCTCATCGGTACCGTTATGAACTACTGCGAGACCGAGACCAGCGAGTACTACTACTCCTACTACACCAAGGACGGTAAGAAGGTGAAGAAGGGCTCCGACGATCAGGGGACTTCCAAAAAGGGCATCTTCACCAACCGAGCAAACGTTTAGTTGATTAAGGCTGACCTATGCGTGACATTCATTGCCATATCTTGCCGGGTGTAGACGACGGCGCCGCCGATCTCGATGAGAGCTTGGCGATGCTCGAGGCTGCCAAGCGGGCCGGTGTAACCAGAATCGTTTGCACTCCTCACTGCCGTGATCCCTATTTTGATTACGACAAGATGTGGGATGCCTTTGAACTGCTGCGTGATAACGCTGACGGTTTTCCGCTCCAGATGGGCTTCGAGGTCAACCATCGAAAGCTCGTTGAACTTGGTATCGATGCCGCGGAGCACTTGCATTTCGATGGAACCAACGAGTTTCTGCTCGAGCTTTCGACGCATGCCGATGCGTATGCGTTTAGAGAGTACGAGAACACGATTTACGATTTGCAGTGCCGTGGCTACCAGGTGATCATCGCTCATCCTGAGCGCTATCGTGCGGTTCAAAAGGATGTAAGCGTGGCGGAGCGCCTGGTCGATATGGGCTGCAAGCTGCAGGCTTCGGCGGACTTTATTGCCGGCGGTCGCTTTGGTCGCGAAAAAAAGCCGGCACAGCGCCTGTTCGATCAGAACCTGTACAGCTTCATCGCGAGCGATGCCCATAACGTGGGTCATTACGACTGCCTGGCGAAGGCTCGCGCGAAGTTTAGCGTGCGCGGAGCTCATTTTCGCTAATATCTGTCCCTAACGTTCGCATTGAATGAAAGGGCAGCCATGGATATCCAACTTAAGACGGGATGCTTTGATGACGCGGCGTTGGTGCGCCGCGTCGTTTTTATGGACGAGCAGGGCTACGAGAATGAGTTCGACGCTATCGACGAGGATCAGAACTGCATTCATGTGACGCTCTATGTAGACGGCGAGCTTGCCGGTTGCTCGCGCGTGTTTCCCGAGGAGCTTGAGCGCGTGGCTGACGCAGAGGCCCCGGTGTTGCCGGCATGCGACATGGACGAAGGCGTTGCGGCGGGGGAGGCCTACATTATGGGGCGCGTCGCCGTGCTGCCGGCTATGCGTCGTCGCGGACTGGCGAGTGCGATCGTCGAGGCCAGTGCTTCGTGTGCACGCGATGCCGGCGCTAAGCTTATTAAGCTGCATGCACAGGAGTACGTGCTGCCGCTCTATGCCAAGGCCGGCTACACGCAGATCGCGCCGGTGGACTACGAAGACGAAGGCCAGCCTCATGCCTGGATGGCCAAGCGCATGGGCGACAGATAGGGACATTCCTTTTCTGCCGGCAGCTGGGGACACTCCTCGGCAATTGGCGCACGTGGCATTGCAACATACAGTTTTTCGATTCCGTATGTATATATGCGCGCTAATAGGTTATAAAATCTAAGTCTGAACATAGCAGGTCTGCGATGCGGCTCGGGCAACCGGGCCGTTTTTGCGGGCAGGGGTAGCGCGAAAGGACTGCACATGCGTCAATTTAAGACCGAGAGCAAAAAACTGCTCGACCTCATGATCAACTCCATCTACACCAATAAGGAAATCTTCCTGCGCGAGCTTATCTCCAACGCGAGCGATGCCGTCGACAAGCTCAACTTTAAGAGCCTTCAGGATCCGAGTGTCAAGCTCGACCAGGGCGACTTGGCCATCCGTGTTTCCTTTGATAAAGATGCCCGTACCATCACTATTTCGGATAACGGTATCGGCATGACCGCCGAGGAGCTCGAGCGCAACCTGGGCACCATCGCCCATTCCGGCTCCGAGGAGTTTAAGACCGAGAACGCCGAGCAGCAGGGTTCCGATGTCGACATCATCGGTCAGTTTGGCGTGGGTTTCTACTCCGCCTTTATGGTCGCCAGCCACGTGAAGGTCGTCAGCCGCGCTTATGGCGAGGATTCCGCCCACGTTTGGGAGTCCGACGGTCTTGAGGGCTACACCATCGAGGATGGCGAGCGTGCTGAGCACGGTACCGATGTCATCCTGACGCTGCGCGAGAACGAGAAGCTCGACGCCGACGGCGAGGCCGAGACCTACGATCGCTTCTTGACCGAGTGGGGCCTCAAGAGCCTGATTCAGCAGTACAGCAACTATGTGCGCTACCCGATTCAGATGATGGTGAGTAAGAGCCGCCAGAAACCCAAGCCCGAGGACGCGCCGGATGATTACAAGCCCGAGTACGAGGACTACCAGGAGCTCGAGACCATCAACTCCATGACGCCGATCTGGAAAAAGCGCAGCTCCGACGTTGAGCAGAAGGATTACGACGAGTTCTACAAGTCCACGTTCCACGACTTTGACGATCCCGCGCGCACTATCAGCTTCCATGCCGAGGGTACGCTTGAGTACGATGCACTGCTGTTTGTGCCGGGTCGCGCCCCGTTCGATCTGTACAGCAAGGACTACGAGAAGGGCCTGGCGCTCTACAGCACCAACGTGCTGATTATGGAGAAGTGCGACGACCTGCTGCCCGACTACTACAACTTTGTGCGCGGTGTCGTGGACTCTGCCGACGTGACGCTCAATATTTCGCGTGAGACGCTGCAGCAGAACCGTCAGCTCAAGGCCATTGCCAAGCGTGTCGAGAAGAAGATCACCGCCGACCTTGAGGATATGCGTGACAACGACCGCGAGGCCTACGAGAAGTTCTTTGAGAACTTTGGTCGCGGTCTTAAGTACGGCATCTACTCGAGCTATGGCATGAAGGCCGATGAGCTCGCCGACCTGCTGCTGTTCTGGTCTGCCAAGGAGCAGAAGATGATCACCCTTGCCGAGTATGCTAAGGGTATGCCCGAGGGCCAGAAGGCAATCTACTATGCCGCCGGCGATTCGCGCGAGCGTCTGGCCAAGATGCCCGTCGTGAAGGGCGTGCTCGACCGCGGCTACGATGTACTGCTGCTGACGCAGGACGTGGATGAGTTCACCTTCCAGGCCATGCGTGAGTACGTGGCTGCCGATATGCCCAAGGTCTACGAGGATGACGCTGCTCGCGAGGCTGCCGAGAAGGCAGTTGCCGATGGTGCCGAGCCTGAGGTCGAGGATCGTCACCTGGAGCTTAAGAACGTCGCGACCGGCGATCTTGACTTGGCGACCGATGACGAGAAGAAAGAGGCCGAGGACGCCACCAAGGAGAACGAGGACCTCTTTAACGCTATGAAGGAGGCGCTCGGCGACAAGGTCGAGAAGGTTGCCGTCTCCGCGCGCCTGACCGATGCCCCCGCCTGCATCACCACCGAAGGCCCGCTTTCGCTCGAGATGGAGAAGGTGCTTCAGAAGGGTCCTGAGGGCGCGCCCGACGGTATGCCCAAGAGCCAGCGCGTGCTCGAGCTCAACGCTAAGCACCCGGTCTTCGCCAAGCTCGTCGCTGCTCAGAAGGCGGGCGACGCCGATAAGATCAAGCAGTACTCCGGCCTACTCTACGACCAGGCCCTGCTCGTTGAGGGTATTCTGCCCGAGGACCCCGTGGCCTTCGCGGCAGCTGTTTGTAACTTGATGTAGTTAGCAAGTTACGCGGTTCTACGAACCGCGTAACGGCTCGACGCTGCAAACGCCCCT
>CABRZY010000023.1 GCA_902475475.1 uncultured Collinsella sp. | reverse complement strand
CGCCATGCCGTTTTGGGCGTCTCCAGGATCTTGCCGTATTGGGGTGAGGCGGGGTTGACTGCGGTGGGGCCAAAGGCGCCGATGCCCAGCGCGGCGATGCCCTTGTTCGCAAACCATGCGTTGACGGCCTCGACGGTCTCCTGCGGGGTCGTGGTCGCGATCTGCTCGCGCTCCAGGACCGTACCGTCCGCATAGCCCGTGGCGCAAACCATCTTGGTGCCGCCGGCCTCGAGCGCTCCGATAAGCTGCTGCTCTGCCATAGTATTCCTCTCTCTGGGACGAGTTGCTCCGTGACTAAAGTATAGAGCTCTAACCATTTAAGAAAGCGCTATAGAAAGAAGCCTCGCAACGCAGCGGGCGGTGCGAGGCTTCTTTGGTTGCTTTAGTTGCCGGGCCGTCCTTACCCGCGCGGCTTGATTTTATCACGTAGCGACTTGAGGTTCTCCAGCGCCGCGTTAAGCGTCTCGTCTCGCTTGGCAAAGTGGAAACGAATCAGATGGTTGACGGGCTCGCGGAAGAAGCTCGAGCCGGGCACGGCGCCCACGCCCACCTTTGAGGCCAGGTCCTCGCAGAACTCGAGGTCGCTGTCGTAGCCAAACTCTGAGATATCCATCATCACGTAGTAGGCGCCCTGCGGCACGTTATGCTCAAGACCGATGCTGTCGAGTCCCTGGCAGAACAGGTCGCGTTTGGCGGTATAGAGGTCGAGGACCTCATCGTAATAGCTGTCGTCGAAATTGAGGGCGGTGACGACGGCTTCCTGCAGGGGAGCGGCGGCGCCCACGGTGAGGAAGTCGTGGACCTTTTTGATGCGCTCGGTGATTTCGGCAGGGGCGATAGTGTAGCCCAGACGCCAGCCGGTGATGGAGTAGGTCTTGGACAGCGAGCTGCAGCTGATGGTGCGCTCAAACATGCCGGGCAGCGTGGCCATATAGACGTGCTCGTGGGGCGCGTAGACGATGTGCTCGTAGACCTCGTCGGTGATGCAGTAGGTGTCGTACTTTTTGCAGAGGTCGGCGATAAAGGTGAGCTCATCGCGTGTAAAGACCTTGCCGCAGGGGCTGGAAGGGTTGCACAGGACGATGGCCTTGGGGTCGTTGTCGCGGAAGGCCGCCTCGAGTGTCTCGCGGTCAAAGTCGAATGTGGTCGGGTTGAGCGGCACGTAGATGGGCTCGGCACCCGAAAGGATCGTGTCGGCGCCGTAGTTCTCGTAGAACGGCGAGAAGATGACGACCTTGTCGCCGGGGTTGGTGACCGTCATCATGGCGGCCATCATGGCCTCGGTAGAGCCGCAGGTGACTACGATATTCTCGTTGGGGTTCACCGGCATGCCCATAAAGTGCTCCTGTTTGGCGGCGAGCGCCTCGCGCATGGCCTGGGAGCCCCAGGTGATGGAGTACTGGTGATAGAGCGGCTTGGGATCGGCGGCGATGGTGCTCAGGCTGTTGAGCAGCTGCGCCGGGGGATCGAAGTCAGGGAAGCCCTGCGAGAGATTGACAGCGCCGTACTTATTGGAGATGCGTGTCATGCGGCGGATGACCGAATCGGTAAATCTTGCCGTGCGGTTGGAGAGTTCTTTCATGACGGTCCTTTCGAGGATTTGCAGTGGGGCAAGTTTACTCCTATGAAACCGGTGGGATTTGCTCGAAATGGTCTCGAAAAACTCTTTTCAAAATTCTTGAAAATTGGGGCTTGCATCGCGTGGCGTTCCTTGCAATAATAGTCGAGCGCGAAGCGCACAGGACACGGTGGGTGTAGCTCAGTTGGCTAGAGCGACGGGTTGTGGTCCCGTAGGTCGAGGGTTCGAGTCCCTTTACCCACCCCAGTTCTTGCTTCGTGTTGATATCGGGTCGTTAGCTCAGTTGGTAGAGCAGGGGACTCTTAATCCCAAGGTCCAGGGTTCGACCCCCTGACGGCCCACCACACGATATCTCCTCTAAAGTCCGCCACAACGGACTTTAGCTTTGGGTCGTTAGCTCAGTTGGTAGAGCAGGGGACTCTTAATCCCAAGGTCCAGGGTTCGACCCCCTGACGGCCCACCAAAGCATGTTAAGACGGTCAACTTCGGTTGGCCGTCTTTTTTTGTTGACCTTTCATGGGGTCGAACCCGAAAGGGCGCGGAGCTGAGAAATCTGCACCGTGATTCCCTTAGGGAAAACACTGCTAAAGCCCCGTAGGCGTGTTCTCCTTAGAGGAATCATGCTCACAGGGCTCGATGCATGTTGAAAAGTTGTGATCAAACTCAAAGTGAGAATCGATTTAGTCTGCTCGATAGTGCGATCCGAGACTTTCGGTTCGCTTACGCATGGCTTTGACCATTTCCTGTGCTAGTTGAATCTGCGATTGCAGGCGAGCGAGGGCTGCGATTTCGCTGTCCTGGGATTTCTTTGTGCTCAAGGTCGTTGCCTCCGTCTTTAAGCCCTCAAGCTCGTGTAGTGCCTTGGATAGGCCCGTCTCGGTCCTGTTGATCATGCAATAGGTACTCATCGTGTGCTTAAGGCTGCGTGTCAGGCGTTCGGCATCTGTTGTGGCAATGCCGTTCTGGGAGAGGGCGATATCCGCCTTCAGGGCTGCCTCAGGCCCTTTCTGCGCTGCCTGGGCTGCCGATGCGCCCGCGATGCGCCCAAATACGATGCCGTTGGCGCTCGACAGGCCTCCGATGCGATCGGCGCCGTGCATGCCGCCTGTCGCCTCGCCGCAGGCATACAGGCCTTCAGCGCCCGTATACGCGGTCTTGTCGATTTTGATACCGCCGTTGGCGGCGTGGGCATACATCGCCACGCGCATCTCGTCGGTCGGCGCGATGTCGTGCTCATCTTGCAGCCAGGTGGCAAAGGTCTGCACGAACTCAGGGACGTCCTCGCGGGGGAAATCGTAGTGGAGCGCAAGACCTTCGGCACCCGCTTGATCGATGGCAAGATCGATGGCGCAGGAGGCCAAGCGCGAGGTGAAAGGACCATATCCGGAGCGCTGCTCGAGTAGGTCGTCCAGCTTGTCGTCGGCGATATCGACCGGCTGGTCTACATGTACGTAGCGCCAGGTCTTCTCGTTAAAGACAAGGTTGCGCTTGGGCTCGATGAAGCCCGGCATCATCTGCATGAACTCTATATTAGTGAGCGTTGCGCCGTGTGCCAGCGCGATGGCCTGCGAGGAGCTGAGCACGTCGGCGGAAGTGAGGCTTCGCTCGAACAGGCCACCCGTGCCGCCCGCAGCGATGATAGTGGCCTTGGCTGCCATAGGCACGAGATGCTCGTTTGCGCGGTCGTAGAGCACGGCGCCGGTAATCTTTCCGGTTGTGTCCTCAACAAGGTCGATAAGTTCGTGGCGGGGGAGCAGGCGTATGCCGAGCAACTCGATCTGGGCCGTACACGCGTCTTCAAGCGGTCTGCGGGTCAGGCCGCGCCACATACGCGTCTTATGGTCAAAGCAGGGGATAAATTGCTTCTGCTGGGCGCTCTCGGCGCTTTGCGGACGCTGGAGCTCAACACCTAGATCCTGCTCGAGCCATTGGATGGCCTGAGGAATACCGTGGACAAACGTCTGGACGAGCGTAGGGTCGGCAGCGCCGCCGCCGACGGCCTGGATGGTGTCGATGAGGTCCTGCTCGTCGCCTTCGTCGACGGGGCCAATAAGGCCCAGACCCCAGGTGCCCGGGAAAAAGCTCGATCCGCTCATGGTCTTGCCGGCGCTTGCGATGGCAACGGTTGCGCCCGCGCGTGCTGCTTCTATGGCGGCGCAAAGGCCCGCAATGCCAGATCCAATTACCAGTACATCAGTCGATTCCATTGGATTCCTTTCTCGTTCGCGCATTGTCGCACGGGTGATCGGCAATGGGGCCGCAAAGACTCGGCAAATCGGTAAAGGGCAAATATGGCAGGTGGGCGTCATGGACGCTCTGACGCTCCATCTCAACACATCACGTATTTAGCCTCAACTGATATATCGGCATTAGCTGCCCTGTGACAGCACAACCAAAAAGAGCCGCCACCTCGAAAGGTGGCGGCTCTAAAGCTCAACTATATGAGCATCGCGCGGGCGCGATTAGGCCTTGAGGGCCTCCTCGACGGCGACAGCGCAGGCGACGGTGGCACCGACCATGGGGTTGTTGCCCATGCCGATGAGACCCATCATGTCGACGTGCGCAGGCACGGAGGAAGAACCGGCGAACTGGGCGTCGGAGTGCATGCGGCCCATGGTGTCGGTCATGCCGTAAGAGGCAGGGCCGGCGCCCATGTTGTCCGGGTGCAGGGTACGGCCAGTGCCGCCACCAGAAGCGACGGAGAAGTACTTCTTGCCAGCCTCGAGGCGCTCCTTCTTGTAGGTGCCAGCGACGGGGTGCTGGAAGCGCGTGGGGTTGGTGGAGTTACCGGTGATCGAGATGTCGACGTTCTCGTGCCACATGATGGCAACGCCCTCGCGGACGTCGTCGGCGCCGTAGCAGTTGACGGCGGCGCGGGGACCATCGGAGTAGGGGATGGTCTCGACGACCTTGAGCTCGCCCGTGAAGTAGTCGAACTGGGTCTTCACGTAGGTGAAGCCGTTGATGCGGGCGATGATCTGAGCAGCGTCCTTGCCCAGACCGTTGAGGATGACGCGCAGCGGCTTCTTGCGAGCCTTGTTGGCGTTCAGAGCCAGGCCGATAGCACCCTCAGCGGCAGCGAAGGACTCGTGACCGGCCAGGAAGGCGAAGCACTCGGTGTCGTCGGAGAGCAGCATAGCGCCCAGGTTGCCGTGGCCCAGACCGACCTTGCGGTCCTCGGCGACGGAGCCGGGAACGGTGAAGGCCTGGATGCCCTCGCCGATGATGGCGGCAGCCTCAGAAGCGGACTTGGCGCCACGCTTGACAGCGAGAGCGCAACCGAGGGTGTAGGCCCACTCGGCGTTCTGGAAGGCGATGGACTGGGTGTTGTTGACGATCTCACGCGGGTTGAAGCCCTTGTCGGTGCAGATCTGCAGAGCTTCCTCGAGGGAGGCGATGCCGTTGTCGGCGAGGCACTTGTTGATCTTGTCAGCGCGGCGCTCGTAACCTTCGAACGTAACAGTCATAGTTATTTCCCTCCCTTTCTACTCGTGAACCGGGAACACGCTGGCGACGGAGTGAGTCTCCTCGTCGGTGCGCGGGTCGATGTACTTGGCAGCGTTCTCCCACTGACCATAGTGGCCCATAGCGCCAGCGATGGCCTCCTCGGGGGTCTTGCCGGCCTTGACGGCGTCGGTGAACTTGCCGAGGTTCAGGAACTCGAACGCGATGATCTCGTTCTTGTCGTTGAGAGCCATGCGGGTGACGTAGCCCTGAGCGAGCTCGAGGTAACGAGCGCCCTTGGCCTTGGTGCCGAACATGGTGCCGACCTGAGAGCGAAGGCCCTTGCCGAGGTCGTCGAGGGAGGCGCCCACGGGCAGGCCGCCCTCGGAGAACGCGGTCTGGCTGCGGCCGTAAACGATCTGCAGGAAGATCTCGCGCATAGCAACGTTGATGGCGTCGCAGACGAGGTCGGTGTTGAGGGCCTCGAGGATGGTCTTACCGGGAAGGATCTCGGAAGCCATGGCGGCAGAGTGGGTCATGCCCGAGCAGCCGATGGTCTCAACGAGGGCCTCCTCGATGATGCCGTCCTTGACGTTCAGCGTGAGCTTGCAGGCGCCCTGCTGAGGTGCGCACCAACCCACACCGTGCGTAAGACCGGAGATGTCGGAAATCTCCTTAGCCTGGACCCACTTGCCCTCCTCGGGGATGGGTGCGGGGCCGTGGTATGCACCCTTGGCAACGGGGCACATGTTCTCCACTTCCTGTGAGTACTGCATGCCTCTCCTCTCTATCGTGTTGGCGTCCCGTCTGGGGGCCGTGGCTGGCGATTGCCGGGCGACCCTTCGAAAGGGACATGACATGCAGCCCCTATAATACCGCGAAATGCACGGAATATTCGGCGAACGGCTCAGTTTTCGTAACGAGAAGTCCGGAAGTTTTAATTGAAACGGTTTAACTCTATGTTCTGTGGTCGTGAACTTCCGTAGAGGGGGTCCGTCTTGGGCAAGCTATTGGTCAGCTCTTGTAAGCATTGCGGGGGTTGACCTGTTGCAACGATGCCGTTCGCCGCCTGATTACTGCCTTTGGCCGCGCGAGTGTATTGTTTTGCGTGAATGTTTTGATGGCACGCTTCAATCGTGCTGTATTGGATGGCAAGTAGATCCCGGTGAAGGGAGCGCCATGCAGCGCGTTTGGAGAACGGTTACCGGCTTTTACCATGTCTGTGCCCGCGGTACGGGCAAGCGGCTCATCTTTGAGGGCGATGACGACCGGTGGGAGTTTTTGGAGCTGATGCGCGAGTGCTGTCGCGAGGAGGGCGTGACGGTTATCGCCTGGTGCCTTATGGGCAATCACGTGCATTTGGTGCTTGCAGATTACGAGGACAGGATGAGCGCGGCAATGCACCGGCTGCTTTTGACGTACGCGCGGCGGTTCAATAAGCGCACGGGGCGCACAGGCCATCTGTTCCAAAACCGTTTTGACCGGCGCTCGCTCGATACCGACTGGCAGGTGATGGAGGCTATTCGCTCTGTACACGCCGATCCGCAGGAGGTGGGCGTTAGCCTAATCGAGCGTTATCCCTGGAGTAGCTTTGCGGAGCATTTGTGCGCTTACGACGGTGACGCGGCTGATGTCGCGAGGGGATTTTCTGATCCTTCTTGCGTGCTTGAGCTTTTTGGTTCTGCCGAGGGCTTTATTGCCTATTCGCTTTCGACGCCCGACGGCAGCAAGCCAGCGCTGTGCGATATGAAAGAGACAGAGTGGGAACGCAATGCCTTTGCCGGCAAGTTGGCGAAGAGTCTCGGGGTTCCGCTCAACGGGGTTAAAACTGCACCGCCGGCGCAGCGCGATACTGTTATTGTTGGATTGAACAATGCCGGCTTTACGGTGCGCCAGATTGAGCGGTATACCGGGATTGGCAAAAGTACCGTCTCTCGTATCGTGCGCGCCCGCGCGCGAACGGCGATGCGGGCTGGCGGAAACGTGATGTAAGGTCGCCTTTTCACCGCAGCTGGGGTCGTCCATACGCCGCAACCAGCGTTCAAAAGCTTGGTGAGGTAACTGCACTTCTTAATATGCATAGAACAATCGCCATCTTGCATAAAATAACGGCTCAGTCCGGGTTTGCCCGTGCCTACCCCCGTCTGCGCCGTGCAAAAAACGGAGTTTTCAGCATCGTGGTGCTGTCGGCACCGACGCAATCTTGCAACATGCGGACCCCGAAGCTATTGATCCCTGCCGTTGCGCCCCCGAAGCACGTGTCTGCGTCCCGTCAGACCGCGATGCTTGTTCTAAACACAATATATATGCGCCTGAAGATGTTGATTAACGCTTTCGATGCGTATACACACAGCTTGGCGTGCTGAATACTCGCAAAAATGCACGCCGCTCCCTATGGGACCCGTCTGCGGCAGGCGCGAAGCGAGTCGGAGCTTCGCAGAACGGGGCTTGGCGCATTGCTTGGCGGGCCCGGGGCCCTGCCGTAGGCCTTTGGTGCTGTGGAAAACGCCCGTGTTCGCGTCTGGCTGTGTGGCAAATGTCAGACGGGGCGCCGGACGCGCGGACTTTGTGCCACCGCGCTCATTAGGTAAAAACAGAGCCGCCCGTATCGGGCGGCTCGGCAATCAAAACCCTTGGATTCGGGGCATAAGCTACTGGTTTGTTTGCCCCTCGAGCATGCCGTCGAGGGTGCGCCAGGCGAGCTCGGCGCATTTGACGCGGGCGGGCATGTGCGAGATGTCCTGGAGCTGGGCGGCTTCATCCAAGTCTTCCAGGTCCTCCTCGGAGAGCTTCTCGCCGCGGATCATGGCGAGGAAGAGCTCTGCCAAGCGGTGAGCTTCCTCGATGGTCTCGCCGGTGATGAGGTCGGCCATGATGTCGGCGCTGGCCTGACTGATGGCGCAGCCGTGGCCGGTAAAGGAGGCCTCCTCGATCACACCGTTCTCGACGCGCAGCTGCAAGGTGAGCTCGTCGCCGCAGCTGGGGTTGATGCCGTCGTGCTCGTGCGTGGGAGCATCCATCTCGTACTTATAGTCGGGGTGCGAGTTGTGCTCCATAAATGTGGTGGAGGTGTACAGATTACCCATTGAACGTGCTCCAAACGTGATGCAGGCCGGCGATGAACTTGTCGATGTCGGCCTTGTCGTTGTAGAAGGCCACGCTGGCGCGGCAGCAGGCAAGGTTCTCGACGCCCAGCCAGGTGAGCAGCGGCTGCGCGCAGTGGTGGCCGGCGCGGATGCAGACGCCGTCCATGTCCATGATGCTCGCGACGTCGTGCGGGTGAATTCCCTTGACGTTAAAGCTCACAACGCCGTGGTGGTTGTCCCAGTAGATGGAACCGATGATTTGGACAAAGTCGAGCTGCATGAGTTCGCCCATCAGATAGTGGACGAGTGCCTGCTCGCGGGCCTGGATGTTCTCGTAACCCACCGTGTTGACCAGGTAATCAAGGGCGGCGCCCGTGGCGAAGATGCCGGCGGCGTCCTGCGTGCCGGCCTCGAACTTCTCGGGGACGGGCGCCCAGACGGCGTCCTGCTCGGTGACAGAGTCGATCATCTCGCCACCGGTGAGCATGGGCGGCATGGCGTTCAGCAGGTCCATCTTGCCCCACAGCACGCCGATGCCCATGGGGCCCATGGCCTTGTGTGCGCTAAAGGCAAAGAAGTCGGCTCCCAGGTCGGCCACATCGACCGGCATGTGCGGCAGCGACTGTGCGCCGTCGACGACCAGATAGCCGCCGTACTTGTGCACGAGCTTGCCGAGGTTCTTGACCGGGTTCTCGACGCCCAGCACGTTAGAAACCTGACCCACGGCCAGGATCTTGGTCTTGGGGCCCACCTTGGACAGAACCTCCTCGGTGGTGAGTTGACCGGTCTTGGTGGGGTAGAGGTAGACGAGCTTGGCGCCGGTCTCGCGGCAGACCTGCTGCCACGGAATCAGGTTGGAGTGGTGCTCCATGATGGTGATGACGACCTCGTCACCGGGCTCGAGCACCGTGGGTGCAAAGCTCTTGGCGACCAGGTTGAGCGACTCGCTCGTGTTGCGGGTGAAGACGACCTCGTTGGCCTGTGAGGCGCCGATGAGGTCGGCGATCTGCTGGCGGACCTTCGCGATGGCGCCGGTCGGTTGCCTCGACGGACAGCGAGTACAGGCCACGCAGGGGGTTGGCGTTCATGCGCTGATAGAAGTCGCGCTCGGCGTCGAGCACACAGGCAGGGCGCTGCGCGGTGGCGGCGCTATCGAGGAAGGCGATCTCGGGGTGCTGCTGGAAGAGCGGGAACTGCGCCTTGTAGGGGTTGGTTTCGATGTCTACGGTGGGCCAGCCGCGCGAAGCCTCGTCGCTGGCGTCGAGCTCCATGGGCTCCGGTGCGGTACAGGTATCGCATTTAACGTGCTCGGTGTCGATCATGCGAGCTCCTCTTCAAGTTGTCAATCAGGTTGTTGCCCAGGCGGACGACGGCTGCGCGAGTGCGCTCGTCGGTGGCGGAAAGCGCGGCGTCCTCCAGCTTGGCGCGGATGAACAGGTCCTCGGCGGCGTTTTGGTCAAGGCCGCGGCAGGCGAGGTAGAACAGCTGCTCGTCGCGGACGTGGCCGATGGTGGCGCCGTGGTTGCCGGCGACGTCGTCCTCGTCGCAGAGGATGACGGGGACGGTCTTGTTGTCGACGCCCTTGTTGGCCAAGAGCACCGTCTCGCGCTCGGTGCCGGTTGCGCCCTTGCAGCCATGCACAAGGTCGATGGTGCCTCGGTAGACCTTCTTGGACGTACCGGTCAGCACGCCGTTGGCGTCGATCTCGCACTCGGTCTTGCGGCCGCGGTGTCGCAGCTCGTAGTTAAAGTCGCGCACCTGTTCGCGGGCACCCAGGTAATCGGTATCGATGGTCACCTTGGCGGTGTCGCCCAGCAGGTCGCCGGCAAGGCCGGTGGCGCTGGCACCGGCACCCAGGACGGTGTGCTGCACGTTGACGTGCGCGCCCTCGTCTAGGAATAGACCGGTGTCGTCGAGTGCGATCCAGCTGTCGTCGAGTGTCTGCGTGCAGGTCACGTTGACGGTGGCGTACTCGTGGGCGCACACGCGCAGCACGGAGCCCACGACGCCTTGGCCGTTGACGGGGGAGTCCAGGGCTAGAGCGAGATCGAGCGTTGCCTGCGGGCGGGCGACGACGTCGATGGCGGCGATGGCCGCGGCGGCATCGACACCGCTCACGCGCACGGTAACCGTGACGTGCTTGTATGCGGGCACATCGATGACGATGCGCTTGGTGGCGTGCTCGGCCAAGTAGGCGTAGGCAGCCTCGCCCATGCCGGTCTCGAAGGCTTCAGCAGGGGAGAGCTCCTCTTCGAGCTTGATGGCGCCGGCCTGGTAGACAGAGGTGGCGGGCACGTCGAGCGCGCCGGCCTGGTAGACGGAGGTGGCGGGCACGTCGAGCTCGGTCTCGGGCGTGATGCGGGCGCGGTCGGCGGCGTCGCCGGGGGCGGAGGCGCGGCGCTCGGGGAAGCGCTCGGCCATGGCGTCCATGGCGGCTTCGAACGCGTCTGCCACGCCAGTAAACTGCTCGTCCAAGCCCTCGACCTCAACGGCCTCGGTGGGAGTGGTGGCAAGCTCGTTAGAGAGTTCGAGCTTGGTCTGGTTCATCTTGAGCCAACCCCAAGTGGCAGCCGGCATCGCATTGACCTGCTCAAGGGTGGTAGCAGCGGTGTTGGTGGTCTGTTTCATTATCCGATCGCTCCTTCCATCTCGAGCTTGATCAGGTTGTTCATCTCGACGGCGTACTCCAGCGGCAGCTCCTTGGAGACCGGGTTGGCAAAGCCGTTGACGATCATGGTGCGGGCCTCTTCCTCCGAGATGCCGCGGCTCATCAGGTAGAACACCTTGTCGTCGCCGATGCGGCCGATGGTGGCCTCGTGGCCGATGTCGACGTTTTTGGCGCGGATGTCCATGGCCGGAATAGTGTCGGAGCGGCTCTGGTCGTCGAGCATCAGCGACTGGCAGCTCACGGTTGCCTTGGAGCCCTCGGCCTTGGGCGTGGCCACGATGGAGCTGCGGAACGTCTGGATGCCGCCGCTCTTGGAGATGCCCTTGGTCTCGACGGTCGCCGAGGTCTCGGGCGCGTTGAGCACGACCTTGCAGCCGGTGTCGAGGTTCTGACCGGCGCCGGCAAAGGTGATGCCGGTAAAGCTCGAGCGGGCGCGGCGGCCGTTGAGCACGCTCATGGGGTAGAGGTAGCCCACGTGGCTGCCGAAGGAGCCGCTGATCCACTCGATGTCGCCGTCCTCGTCCACGCGCGCACGCTTGGTGTTGAGGTTGTACATGTTCTTGGACCAGTTCTCGATGGTCGAGTAGCGCAGGTGCGCGCGCTTGCCCACAAAGAGCTCCACAGCGCCGGCGTGGAGGTTTGCCACGTTGTACTTGGGCGCGGAGCAACCCTCGATAAAGTGCAGGTCGGCATCGTCCTCGACGATGATGAGCGTGTGCTCAAACTGACCGGCGCCCTTGGCGTTGAGACGGAAGTAGCTCTGCAGCGGAAAATCGAGCTTGGTGCCCTTGGGCACGTAGACAAACGAGCCGCCCGACCACACGGCGCCGTGCAGGGCCGCAAACTTGTGGTCGGTGGGCGGGATGAGCGTCATAAACTTCTCGTGGATGAGCGGCTCCCACTGCGGGTCGTGCAGGGCCTCCTCGATGCCGGAGTAGACGATGCCCATCTTGGAGGCGGTGTCCTGCATGTTGTGGTAGACGAGCTCGGAGTCGTACTGCGCGCCGACGCCTGCCATCACGCACGATGTCGGGCGTGATGCCGGCGTCGAGGCGCTCGGGGATACCTAGGCGCTCAAAGGTGTTCTTGATGTCGTCGGGCACCGACTCCCAGTCGTGCTTTTGGTCGGTGTTGGGCTTGACGTAGGTGACGATGTTATCCATGTCCAGGCCCTCGATGGAGGGGCCCCACGTCGGATCCGGGAAGCGGTTGAAGATTTCGAGGGACTTTAAGCGCAGGTCGAGCATCCACTGCGGCTCGTCCTTTTTGGCGCTGATCTCGCGCACGATGTCGGGCGTGATGCCGGCGTCGAGGCGCTCGAATCCCTCCTCGCCACAGGTGAAGTCGTAGAGGCTGCGGTCGATGTCCGCGACCTCGGTGCGGTTCTTGGTCATTGCGTCGCCCCTTTACGCCTGCTGCTCGGCAGCGGCAGACTCGGCCTGGGCGCGCTGCTCGGCGGCCTCGCGCTCGAAGGTCTCAAAGCCGTTCTTGTCGATCCAGGGGATGAGCGAGGCGTCGTCCTCGCGCACGATGTGGCCCTTGACCATAACGTGGACGCGGTCGACATCCAGGTGCTCCAGGATGCGCGTGTTGTGCGTGATGATGAGCATGGAGCCGTCGCAGCTCTTGCGGTAGGCGTCCATGCCATGGCTGACGGTGGAAAGGGCGTCGACGTCCAGGCCGGAGTCGGTTTCGTCCAGGATGGCGAGCTTGGGCTGCAACAGCAAAAGCTGGAGCATCTCGACCTTCTTCTTCTCGCCGCCCGAGAAGCCCACGCCCAGCTCGCGGTTGAGATAGGCGGTATCCATGTTGAGCTCGGCCGCGAGCTCCTTCACGCGGCGGCGGAACTCCTTGCCCTTCATCTCCAGGCCGGGGCGGCCGGCGATGCTGGCGCGCAAAAAGCTCGACAGCGGCACGCCCGGAATCTCGACCGGGGCCTGGAAGCTCAGGAACAGGCCGGCGCGCGAGCGCTTGTCGGTGGTGAGCTCGGTGATGTTCTGGCCGTCAAAGACGATACGGCCGTCGTTGACCGTGTAGACGGGGTCGCCCATGACCAGGTGGCCGAGGGTGGACTTGCCGGCGCCGTTGGGACCCATCAACACGTGGGTCTCGCCGGCGGCGACGTTGAGGTTGACGTTGTGGAGGATGGTCTTCTCGTCCACGGAGGCGGTCAGACCATCGATGGAAAGCAGCGGATTTGCGCTCATGCTGTCCCTCTCTGTATATGGTGTACTCATAGGTGTACTAAACCCTAGGAATCTTCTCGGAATAAAGTTACTATGGGTTCGGCGTTAGTCAAGGGAAAACCCGACTAATCCACTCGACTTTTCAAATTCTGGGACAAAATAACCTGTTGTGTTTGTCCCAATTACTTAAGATTTGGGACAAACAAACCTGGTCATGTTGTTCCAGATGCGATGGGAGGGTAGGTATGCTCATTTCTTCCAAGGGCCGCTATGCCCTCCGGCTGATGATTTATATCGCGGCTTTGGGCGACGCCGAGGGCAAGATTGCCTTGCGTGAGGTTGCAGACCGCGAGCATATCTCGCAAAAGTATCTGGAGCAGCTGGTTCGTCCGCTTATGAAGGCGGGCCTGCTTAAGAGCGTGCGCGGCAAGGGCGGCGGCTACATGATGGCCAAGGACCCGGCCGAGGTGCGTGCTGGCGACATTCTGCGCGCCGTCGAGGGCAGCACGGCTCCGGTGGCGTGCGACGGCATCGACAACAGTTGCGCCCGCAGCGATCTGTGCTCGACCGTCAAGTTCTGGCGCGGTCTGGACGAGGTCATCGAGAACTATGTCGACGGTGTAACGCTGGCTGACTTGGCCGCCGTCCCCGAAATCAACTTCGATATTAAGCTGTAGGGGTGCAAATGGCATCTCTCGACAAGGTGTACAAGCAAATCGAAGTTTTTGCTCGGGAATGTGACGCCGAGAAGGTTGTGCTGTTTGGTTCCCGCGCTCGAGGTGACAATTTGCCTAAGAGCGATATTGACATCGCCGTAGCAGGTTGCCGGGATTTCGGCCGTTTCTCATATTTGATCGAGGAGCGTCTTGATACTCTTTTGGATGTAGATGTCGTCAATCTCGACGAGTCCTTATCGCAGCAATTGCTCGATGAAATTGCCAGGGATGGTGTGATTCTGTATGAAAAAATATGAGAACTTTGCCAGCGCCTTGGTGAATCTTGAGGATGCGCCCAATCAGGATCTCAACAATGATTTTGTTCAGAGTGGATTGATTAATAAGTTCAATCTTCAATTTGAACTGAGCTGGAAGCTCCTTAAGCGTCTGCTCGAGTATGAGGGCGCCACGCTTGCCGCGTCGGGGTCTCCTCGTGCCATCTTGAAGGAGTCCTACCGATTCTACGACTTTATTGATGAGGTGGCCTGGCTAGATATGCTCAGAGATCGCAATACGAACGTCCATATCTATGACAACAAGCTCGCTCAAGATTTGATTCAGCGCATCTTGAACGTCTATATCCCTGCTTTCTGCCAGTTGAGGGACGGGTTGATGGAGCGTTACGGCGAGCTTCTGTTGGCGCCCGACGACCAGTTTGTTTAATTCCTTAAGATTTCGCGGAGGGTTGTTGCCGTTTACCGAGGGGCTGTTGTGTAACAACGGGCGAGCTGCAATACTTATTTTTATCTTTGCAAACTGAACTTTAACTACACCAATGCAGGGAGGATCTTATGCAGCCCAAGCATTCCGCGATTGTCGCGGGCCTGACGCTGGCGCTTTCGTTTGGCGCCGTTTCCGCGCCTTGTTACACAACAGCCCCTCGGTAAACGGCAACCCCGCCGCTGCCGAGGAGCCCACGCCGGGCGTAGCCTCGGATGCCACCGATATCGATAAGGGCCTTTACACCCAGCAATCCTTCTCGGGCGTGCTGAGGTCGGTCCAGGGCGTTTCGTTTGTCAACGTGACTCCCGAGATGAAGTACTTTACCAAGTACGAGAGCCATGGCAACTACAACCAAGGCTTTTCGTATGGCGACGGTTATAACGCGCTGGGCTATTACCAGTTCGACCGTCGTTGGTCGCTCATTCCGTTTATGAAGCAGGTCTACAACTACAGCCCCGAAAAATACAGCATGCTCAAGGATGCGATTGATCGCGGTAGCGAGATTTCCAACACGAGCAATGCCATGTACGAGAACGGCCAGCTCACCGAGCTGGGCCATATCGCGCAGGATGCCTTCCAAGGTGCGTACAACACCGATCCTGTTGAGTTCTCAGCACTTCAAGATGCCTATGCGTACAACTCGTACTATGCGGTGACCGAGGCGTGGCTCAAGAGCGGCCTTGGTATTGATATTTCGGGCCGTGCCGATTGCGTCAAGGGCATGGTGTGGAGCATTACCAACATGTGCGGCACCGGTGGCTGCAGGGACTTCTTCCGCTGGGCGAATCTTTC